>CAMLEQ010000015.1 GCA_946479015.1 uncultured Gemmatimonadota bacterium
GTACGGCGCGTATAGGGCGGGATGTAGAGAGAGTCCACCTACACGCGAACCTACACACGCCGTACCTCCCTCCTCTTTCCGTCAGTTCCCCACACGCGACACGCGTTTCATGGTGGTCTAGCGACTACGCCCTACGACCCCCCATCACCGTGTCACCGCCACCCGGTAGGAAATCACCAGCGGCCCATCTTCCCCCGGCCGCGTCTCCGGATACAGCGCGAGCGTCCACCCTCCCACCGTCGGGAGGCGTACGCCACGCGACGGGAGCTCCGAGAGCAGCTCCCCCGCCTCGGCGATCGCGCCGTCGCGGAGGGGGGAGAGGGCGGAGTCGGCGGCGGCGCCGAACACCATGGGAAGCGTGGTGCGCACGATGCGCTCGAACTTGAGCGGGCGGCGCGTGCGCGCCAACGGCGTGTCGAAGTGCACGGTCACGGTGTCACCGGCGCGCACCGCGAACATCCCGTCGCGCAGAGCGGTACGTCCCTCGGCCACCACCGGCGCGGGACGCGCGCCGCGCGATGCCGTCGTGGCGGGACCACCCGCGATCGCCGCCGGTGCGGTGGTCGCGCTGCCATCGCTGTTCGGATGGAGGGATGCGTCGGGGCCGGTGGCCGGCGTGGCCGCACTTCGCGAGGGGAGCGCGCGCGGGGGGCGGCGTTGCAGCGCCGTGGCGCCCGCGATGCCAGCGGCGCCGAGGATGGCGATCGTGACGCCGGCAAGGCCGTAGCGGACGAGCGACCGCCGCCGGCGCGCGCGCGCCGCGAGACGCGCCTCGCGGCGGCAGTGCAGGCACACCTTGGTGCCGGGGCGCTGCTCGTGCGGGCAGGGAGGGGTGGAGCGTGGCGACATGGGCGGAGCCCGAAGCGAATGGGGAGACCGGTACGGCTGGCGGGCCCGCGCGGGAGCGCCGCGCATCGCGCGGCGCGGCGGCCTCCCGAGCGGCGCGGCGCACCGCCGCGCGGCGGCGCGCACTCCCGGGTGACGATCGATCGCGCGATGCGCAACGGCAGGGTGGACGATGCGATGGGCCGGCGGCATCTCGCTTGCGGCAGGGCACTCGCGATCGATGGCGACGGCCGGATCCGAAGCGGGCTCCCTCGTGGGTCGCCGCCGGCATTTCACCTGGGAGGGTAGGATGGCAGCACACACCGGAAAGACCACGACGAACCACGACACGATCCGGCGCTGGGCCGAGCGGCGCGGCGGTCACCCGGCATGCGTGAAGGGCACCGGTGGCCGGAGCGATCCCGGGATGATCCGCATCGACCTGCCCGGATACAGCGGCGCCTCGTCGCTCCAGCCGATCAGTTGGGACGAGTGGTTCCAGGCCTTCGATGACAACGGTCTGGCGCTCGTCTACCAGGACCGGACCGCATCGGGGAAGCGGAGCAACTTCAACAAGCTCGTGAGCCGCGAGACAGTGCGGAAGCGCGCCGCCGGACAGTCGGGAGCGTCGGTGCACCACCCGCACGGCAAGCGGAAGAGCAGCGCGGGGACCAAGCGCACCGCGCGCACCGGGGCGTCGTCGCGCGGCGGGACCTCGTCGTCACGCGGCGGCACCACGTCGCGCACCGGGAGCTCCTCAGGGACGCGGACCACGTCGCGCGCGGGGAGCTCCTCGCGGACTCGGACCACCACCCGCACCGGGACCACGAGGGCGCGCTCGCGTTGACGCGGGCGGGCGGCCTCGCTGCCGCGCGCACATCTTGCAGTCGCCGGCGAGGTCATCCGCGTGCCGGGGCCTCTCGGGGTCACCCGGCGCGCACCGCCGCCCGCTCGTCGGGCGGCGTGTCATCGCGCGACCGCGCGATCCCGGCCGTGGGGGCATGCCGCGGCAGCGTAGATGAACGAGATGCCCCACGACGAGAAAGCCGGCACGCCGCCCCCGGCCAGACCTGCTCCGCCGGACTATCTGAACTCCACCGCAGCCCACTCGGATGCGGCGGAGATCGTACGCGCCATCGACGCCGCGCAACGCACCCGCAACTTCGCCTCCACCCATCTGCGCGCGGTGGTCGCGGCCTACGCCCGCAACGCCCGCGCGGCCGGGGTGCCGCCGGAGCGGCTCCTGGTCGCCGTGAAGACGCTCGTGCGCGACGTGGCGCTCGCGGAGATGAACGACTGGTTCCGCGGCGTGCTCACCGACCGCGCCGTGGCCTGGACGATCGAGGCCTACTTCGACATCGACGACCGGTGATCCCGCCGTGCCGGTGACCGGCGCTCACCCCTCGTCGCGCTCGAACTCCACCGTCAGCGCCAGCTCCCGGGCGAGCCCCTCGTTCAGCTCCGAGACCGCCTCGCGGATCCGCTGAGTCACGGCCACGCGGTCCCCCGGCGCCGCGACGGCGCAGAGGATGAGGAGTCGCTGCCACCCTTCGGCGGCCACGACGTCGCTGCCGCGCAACAGCGTGCACAGATGCACCAGCAGCATGCGGCGCACCTGCTCGGTGCCGCCGCGCACGATCATCGAGAGATAGAGCACGGTGCCGCCTTCCCGGCGAACCCGCGCTTCCTCACGCTCGCGAATCAGCTCGGCGTACAGCGCGTTGGGCAGCCCCGTGACGGGGTCGGTGAGGAGGTTCTTGAGAAGGCCCTGCTCGAGGGCGCGCGAAGTCTGCATCGGGAACGGCTCGTGGGGTTGGGACCGGTGACTCCAGTGCAGACCGCTTGCCACCACGACCAAGATGACGAGGGCTCCGACCACCGTGACCGCCGCGCTTCCGTGGGGCGCCGCGCGCGCGCAGATTGCTCCTGCCCGGCGTCGCACGGCGCGCGCCGGCGGGGGGCAAGGCGCTTCCCCCACTCCGTGACCGGTCCCAGGCCGCATTCGACGTGATCGACCTTCCGACGTTCACCGCCACCCGCTATCTCCAGCCCCTGCGCGAGGGGGGATCCCTCCCCGCCGTGGTGGACACGGATGGCGGTGGGCTGTTCGTGACGAAGTTCCGGGGGGCGGGGCAGGGGGCGAAGGCGCTCGTGGCCGAGCTGATCGCGGGGCTGACAGCCCGCGAGCTCGCGCTCCCGACCCCCGAGCTCGCGCTGATCGAGGTGCCGCCGCCCTTCGGCCGCGGCGAGCCCGACCCCGAGATCCAGGACCTGCTGCGCGCGAGCCACGGCCTCAACGTGGGCGCCCGCTACCTGGATGGCGCCTTCAACTTCGATCCGGCCGCAGCGGGGGAATGCGTGAGCCCCGAGCTCGCCGCGGACGTGGTCTGGTTCGACGCGCTGCTCACCAACCCGGACCGCACGCACCGCAATCCGAACCTGCTCATCTGGCGGCGAGAGCCATGGCTGATCGACCACGGTGCCACGCTGTACGCGCACCACGATTGGTCGACGGTGGACGAGGCGCGCACGCGCACGCCGTTCCCCCTCATCGCGCAGCACGTGCTGCTCGCGCGCGCCGGAGACATCGAGCGCGCCGATGCGCGGCTCGCCCCGCGGCTCGGCGAGGCGGTGCTGCGAGAGGTACTGGCGCGCGTTCCCGATGCGCTGCTCGCGCATGCCGACGGCGCCGCCTCTCCGGCCGCGGCGCGCGAGCGCTACATCGAGTATCTCGGCACCCGGCTCCGCGCGCCGCGCGCGTTCGTGGCCGAAGCGGCCGCCGCGCGCGACCGCGTCCGGCGCGAGCCGCCGCGCCCGCTCTCCGCGAGACGATGACCGCCGACCGCTGGATCTCCTACGACTTCGCCGTGCTGCGCGTGGTGCCGCACGTGCATCTGGGGGTGTTCGTCCCCGTGGGCGTGGTGGTGCACGCGCGGACGGTGGAATACCTCGGCATCCGCGTGCTCACCGACCCGGCGGTGCTCCGCGCGCTGGCCCCCGACGTGGATGCGGAGATGCTCGCGCGCTATCTCCGGTCGTGCGAGGCGATCTGCGCCGGCGACCCGGCGGCGGGGCCGGTGGCGCTGATCCCGACATCGGAGCGCTTCCACTGGCTCACCGCCCCGCGCTCGGACGTCATCCAGAGCTCGCCGATCCACGAGGGGATCGCCGAGCATCCACCCAGGGCGCTCGACGAGCTGTTCGACGCTTACGTGACGAGCCGCGCGGTGCGCGCCGGCAGCTGAGACGAGCCGCCGCCGGCGACGCGCGCGCGCCGCGTCGTGCGCCGCGTCGTCATCCATGCGGCGGTCGCCGCCAGCACGAACGCCGCGACGATCAGGATCCCGCCCGCGGCCGGCCACGACGACGCGGTGAAGTTGAGGATCTGCCGGGTGCCCAGGATCGGTGGCTGATAGACCGTCCCCGGGACCTTGATGATCGCGTGCTCGGTGTCGAGGTGATGGCCGTACGTGTACGTCCATCGCCACATGTCGGCGAGGCCGGCCACCGCGGCCGCGCCGAACCCCGCGAGCCACACGTACAGCGCGCGCCGCCGTCCGGCGGCCGCCACCGCGAGCCCCGCCGCCGCGAGCGCGCCCACCACCCAGGGCAGATAGCGCAGCTCCGGCATGACCTCCGGATCGATGGCCCGCATGCCGATGTAGTGATTGAGCTCGTTGATGTTCGCCAGGTCGTGCTCCTTCACCCCTTCCACCGTGTGGAGGCGGATCTGCATGCCGAGCCCCTCCGGGTACTGCGGCGCGATGAGCCGGATGCGCCAGACGGGGAGCGCGATGGCGATCGCGAGCAGCAGGGCCGCGACGATGGTGAGCAGTCGCGAGAGCTTCGGCATGACGGCGGGCTCCGGATGGAGGATGGATGCGCGTGGACGAGCGGCGCCTCACGGCGCGAGATGAAGGTGTGTCGGAGCCGCCGCGCGCTCCGTCGGCGAACGGAGGAAGTTGCGTCGGCGAATCGGGGACACACCGTGTGAGGGCACGCCGGACTCGGCGGCGTGCTCGCGGCGTGCTACCCGCGCGGCGCCGCGCTCGCCGCCATGCGGTAGCCGCGGAGGCTCACGTCGCGCGCGCGTTCGATCGTCCCGCGGATGATCTCCACCGCGCGCTCGCTCGTATCGCCGGTGCTCGTCGCCATCGCGCGCCGCACCGCCGACTCCACCTCCTCGCCGAGGATCCGGAACTCGTGCTCCACGTCCATCTCGCTCCAGCCGTAGCGGAAGCGCTGCGCGCCGTGGCGCTCTGAGATCACGCGCTGGATCTCGGTGCCATCCGCGGCGAAGTCCGCCGGCTCCTCGCCGCCGACGCCCGAGAACGCCAGGAGCTGCGTGATCTCGCGCAGGAAGGTGGCCATGTGGTCCTCGACCACGGTATCGTCGCGCCCGCGGGCCGCGGGGATGCCCTCCTCGCTTCGCAGGCGCTCGACCATGCGCGCCGCGATCTCGTCCACGACGCCGGCAGTGAGGCGCTCGCCGATCGCGCGCACGCCGGCACGCATCTCCCGCGCCGCGCCCGGGAGCGCGCCATCCGGCAGCCTGCCCGACGCCCGCGCGGGCGCGCACAGCCACAGTGTGAAGGTGGACCCGACTCCCGGGGTACTCTCGAGCGTGATGTCCCCGCCCATGAGCCGAGCGAGCTGCCGGCTGATCGACAGCCCGAGGCCGCTGCCGCTCCGGGTGCGCGTCGGCCCGCTCTCCACCTGCATGAACGGCTCGAACACCGCCTCGTGCAGCTCGTGGGCGATCCCCACTCCCGTGTCGCGGATGTCGATGTGAACCCACCGAGCATCGGGCGGCGCCGCGGCGTGTCCCGGGATGGCGCTCGCGATCCCGCAGTCCACGGTCACCCGCCCGCGCTCGGGGGTGAACTTCACCGCGTTGGCGAGGAGGTTCACCAGCACCTGCCGCACGCGTGCCTCGTCGCCCACGTAGCGGAGCGATGCCGGATCGCCGCACCGGAGGGTGAGCTCGATGCCGCGCGCCGCGGCGCTGGGGCGCGTGAGCGCGATCGCCGCCTCGAGGGGGGGCGCGATGCTCCCCTCCGCCGCCCCCACCGACATGCGCCCCGCCTCGATGCGCGCGATGTCGAGGACCTCGCTGATCAATCCCAGCAGGTGCCGCCCGCTCTCGCGCACTCGGCCGAGGTATCCACGCTGCGCGTCCGTGATGGGCCCGGCGAGCTGCATCTCCAGCAGCTCGGTGTACCCGAGGATGGCGTTGAGCGGCGTGCGCAGCTCGTGCGACATGGTCGCCAGGAAGCTGCTCTTCGACGCGCTCGCCGCCTCCGCCGCCGCGCGCGCGGCTTCCGTGACCTCGAGCAGCGCGGCGCGCTCGGCGGCGATCTCCCGCTCCGCCGTCACGTCACGGATCACCAACACCGCGCCGATGCGGCTGCCGTCGTCGGCCTGCACGGGGGCCGCGCCCATGAGCACGATCACCTGCCGCCCGCCGGCCGGGCGGATGCGCACCTCGACGTCCGTGACGGTCTCGCCGTGGCGCGCCGCGCGCACGAGCGGCAGCAGATGCGGCGGGTACGGCATCCCGGCGGGGGTGTACAGGTGCTTCGCCGCGGCGTACTCCTCCACCGTGACCCCCGGCGCGGCATCGCCGTGCATCCGGCGCGCCGCATCGTTCACGAACGTGATGCGGCCGGACGGATCGGCGATCATCACGCCGTCGGTCATCTGGCGCAGGATGGCGGAGCGCTCGGCCTCCAGGCGCGCCCGCTCGCGCAACAGCGCCGCCTCGGCCGCGGCGGCGCGGATGCTCCGATCCAGCTGCATCCCGCCGAGCGCGAGGCCGAGGATGACGAGCGTCGCCACCACGGTGAACACCGCGAGCGAGGTGCTCGCGAGGAGGTCGCCTTCCGTGAGCACCGGGCGGCCCGGACCCGGCAGGAAGCGCGCGGCGGCCAGCCCCGTGTACTGGACGCCGGCGATCGCGATGCCGATGGTCGTCGCCCCCGCCGCCTTGCGCCACCACGAGCGCGCGCTCTCCCCCGTGCGCAGCCGGAGCGCGAGCCAGAGCACGATGCACGCGGCGGCGATGGCGATCGCCACGGAGGCGAGCACGAGCCCGTGGTCGTAGTGCACCGTGACCGGGATGCGCAGCGCGGCGAGACCGATGTAGTCCATTGCCGCGAGCGCGATGCCCATCACCAGGGCGGCGGCCGCGAGGCGCGACGGGTCGGTGGGACCGCTCACCGCGTAGAGCGCGATGGCGGTGGCGGCCACCGCCACCAGTACCGATACGCCCATGAGTGGCGCGTGGAAGAGCGTGGGGATCGGGAGCCGCAGGGCGAGCATCGCCACGAAGTGCACGGTCCAGAAGCCGATCCCCAGCGCGGCCGCGCCGCCGCCGATCCACGCCAGGCGGCGGCGCCCGCTGGCGGCCGCCACGCCGCTCGCCAGGTCGAGCGCGGTGTACGAGGCGAGCACGCCGATCACGAGCGACAGCGCGACCAGTGCCGGATCGAAGGAGCCGTGCATGCGGAATCATGGGATCTGCCGGACGCGTCCGCCCCGTGTGGTGGACGGAGGGTCGCCCGAGGGTACTGGTGGAGCGTGCAGCACGAATGAGGCCGCCGCCCCGCCGCTCCGCGCGCGTTCCCATGCTCGCCCCGCCCTCGCGGGCGCGCCGCCGGCGGAGCGGTACCGGTCAGCCGCTCGAGCGTGCCTCGTGCCCCGCCGGCTCGAGGCGCCCGCGCACCTTCCGCACCTTGAGCTGCACTCGGTCCACCACCACGCGCGGGTACCACCGCAGGAGAAACAGGAGCTTCTCCAGCGCCCCCGTCCAGTTCCGCTCGCGCACGTCGGCGTGGATCTGCGTGATGATCACCTCGCCGAAGCTCTTCTGCGTGTGGCGCACGCCGATGCGGTACGCGGCCTCGAGCCGTCGGTTGCCCCGCAGGTGGGGGCGCTGTGCGTGCTGCACGCGCAGGATGGATGTCATCATCACGCGCGTGTTCCCCGTCATGTTCGTGCCGTGGCGCCGGTATTCGGCCACCGGCTCGTTGTACAGGTGGAACGCGAAGCGGCGCGCGATGCGGAGGTCCATGTCCCAGTCCTCGGCCGAACGCAGCGTGACGTCGAAGCCGCCGCCCACCGCCTCGATCGCCGATCGGCGGTACATCGTGGTGAGCGGGTAGATGCCGCAGTGGTCGTAGAGCATCTGTGCGTAGTAGTCGTCGCAGTCGACGAACGGCTTCCACGACTTGATCAGCGCGCCGTCGGCGTCGATCACCTGCATCCGCCCGGCCACGAATCCGCGGTCCGGTCGCGCGGTGATGTGAGCGACGCCGCGCTCGAGCGCGCGCGGCAGCAGGCGGTCATCGGAGTCGAGGAAGACCAGCAGCTCGCTCGTGGTGGCGCGGATCCCCGTGTTGCGGGCCGCCGACAGCCCCTGATTCTCCTGGCGGATGTAGCGGACCTGCGGATACCGGCGGGCGACACCCGCCACATCGTCGGGAGAGCCGTCGTCGATCACGACGATCTCCGCCGCGGGGTAGGTCTGCGCGAGGACGCTCTCGATCGCATCGGCGAGAAAGTGCGCCTGCTTGTAGCACGGGATGACGACGGCGACACGGGAAGACTGCGCGGCACGACTCATACTGCGACTCACCATGCTGCGGGTAACTCGAATTCGCGGACTCCTCGCGTTCCTCACGAATCGTGCCCGCCGCGCCGGCCGGTGCATCGATTTTCGTGGCGGGATCTCGTGGTCATCCGGTGGCCGTGTGCAGGGCGTTTCGCGTGCGGCGCGCGATGCGCGTGATGATGCCGCGCGGATAGTGGCGCAGGAGGATGACCGCGGCGCCCGCAGCGCGCCCCCATGCACCGGCGCGCGCGAGGGCGCGCGTGTGGTCGATCAGCTCGCCCCCGTAGTAGTCCTGGAAGAAGCGGATCCCGCGCCGCAGTGCGGCGCTGCGGTGCGCGTCGCCGCGAACGTAGGGCCACTGCGCGTGCAGCACGCGCATGGTGGTCGTGAGCATGCGCGCCGGCGAGTTGGAGAGGCTCGCGCCCGGATCCGCGTAGCGCCGGTACTCCGCCACGAGCGTGTCGTGTCCGCGCGCCGGATGGCTGCGCGCGAGGCGCAGGAGCAGCTCGTAATCCTCCGCCGAGCGCAGATCGCGCCGGAAGCCGCCCTCGGCGGCCAGCAGGTCGCGCCGGAACAGGACGGTGGAGGTCATCTCCACGTGATTCTGCCGGAGCAGCGCGTGATACAGGTCGCCCCCCTCCACCGGCGGGCGCACGCGCTCCGCGCCCGGAGTGCCGTCCTCGGTCATGAAGCGGAAGTTGCCGAACACGAAGGCGCAGTCGGGGCAGCCGGCGAAGCAGGCGAGCCCCGCCGCCACCGCATCGGGCAGCAGGCGGTCGTCGGAGTCGAGGAAGAGCACGAAGTCCGCGGTGGCGGCGTGCAGCCCCGTGTTGCGCGCGGCGGCGAGCCCCTGGTTCTCCTGCCGGATGTAGCGCGCGTTCGGGTAGCGGCGTGCCACCGCGGCCACGTCGTCCGGCGATCCGTCGTCGATGATGAAGAGCTCCGCGACCGGGTGCGTCTGCGCGAGCACGCTCTCGATCGCTTCGGGGAGGAGGTGCGCCTGCCCGTAGCACGGAATCACCACGGCGACGCGATTGGTCAGCGAGGCACCGGTCATGGCGCGTTGCGGGTCGTTGGCGGATGTGGACGCGGCGTCGGGCACGATGTCCGTCACGAATCGTGCCCGGCGCGGCGGTGGACGCGGCGGCTCACCCCGCCATCGGCAAGGCGCGCCCTGCCGCGCTCTCCGTCGTGCCCGCCACGCGCGAGCAGCCGAGCTCGACGTCCGCGATCCCGCCGTAGGTGCGCGTCTCGGCGACCGTGAGCACGCCCGCCGGGGAGAGCCGTCCCAGGTAGCGCTGGCTGGGATTGTGGAAGACGTGGCACTCGAGGTGGTACTGGCCGCGCACGAGGTGCGCGCGGAAGTCGAAGCGGAGGCGGAAGCGCTGGCCGGCGTGCGCCGGATCGAGCCCCACCTCGCCCGCCATCACGTTCCCGTCGTAGACGATCAGGTTGTCCGTCGACCGGCGCAGCACGAAGCCGAAGTGGTAGTCCTCCACCGCCTCGCGCGCCAGGTAGTCCACGTCCAGGAAGAGCGGCGTCCCCGGGGCGACGGTCGACACCGGATCGCCCCCTTCGGTCGTGAGGCGCGCCTCCAGGATGTCGATCGGCTGTCCCGTGGCGCTCGCCAGGCTCACCCCAGCCTCGCCCAGGTAGGCGCCGATGACCTCCTGCACCGGCCCGCGCGCGCGGACCTCGCGATGCAGGAACACCGCCTCGTCGCACAGGTCGGCCACCTGCTGAAGGTTGTGCGAGACGAACACGATCGCCACACCGCGGCCGCGAAAGTGGCGCATGCGGTCCACGCACCGCTGCTGGAAGGCCATGTCGCCCACGCTCAGCACCTCGTCGATGATGAGCACGTCCGGGTCGAGGTGCGCGGCGATGGAGAAGCCGAGGCGGGCGTGCATGCCGCTCGAGAAGCGCTTCACCTGTGTGTCCATGAAGTCGGTGAGCCCGGCGAACTCGACGATCTCGTCCATCTTGCGCGCGATCTCGGCGCGACGCATCCCCATGATCGCGCCCTGGAGGAAGACGTTCTCGCGTCCGGTGAGGTCGGGGTGGAAGCCCGCCGCCACCTCGATGAGGGCGCCCACCCGCCCGTGCACGGCACAGTGCCCGCGGCTGGGGCGCAGGATCCGCGTGAGGAGCTTGAGCACCGTGCTCTTGCCCGCGCCGTTCGGGCCGATGATCCCGAGGACCTCTCCGGGGCGCACGGCGAACGACACGTCGCGCAGCGCCCAGAAATCGCCGGCGTCCGCCTGCAGCTCGTCCGCGCGGCGCGGACCCTTCGCCACGCGACGCGCCAGCGACGGGATCAGGTCGCGCAGGCTGTCGTCGCGCTCGCCGCGGCGAAACTTCTTCCACACGCCGTCGAAGACCACGGCCGGCGCGGCGTCAGATGCTCTCGGCAAAGCGGAACTCCGCGCGGTGGAAGAGCAGCCAGGCCACGGCGAGCGTGAGCAGGGACACCGCCGCCGCCATCCCGAACGGGCCCGCGGGCGGGATCGTGCCGCGCAGCAGCACGTCACGGTACGCATCGATGATCGGCGTCATCGGATTGAGCGCGAGCAGCGCGCCGAGGCGCCCGCCCACCCGGTCCACCGGATACACCACCGCGGTGGCGAACATCCAGACCGTGATCAGGATCTCGAACAGATACTTCACGTCGCGATAGAACAGATTGGCCATCGACAGCAGGAGCGCCACCCCCGTGGTGAACGCGATCTGCACCAGCAGCACCACAGGGAGCAGCGCCACCGTCCACGTCACGCCGATGTGATAGTAGATCATCAGCCCCACCAGCACGAGCGATGCCACGGCGAGGTCCACGAGCGAGACCAGCACCGCCGACAGCGGGAACAGCTCGCGTGGAAAGTACACCTTCGTCACCAGCGACACGTTCCCGGTGAGCGATGTCACGGAGAAGCGGAGCGAGCTCGCGAAGAAGTTCCACGGGAGCAGCCCCGCGAACGCGAACACGGGGTAGGGGAGCCCCGTGTCGATGGGCGCGACGCGGGTGAAGATCACCGTGAAGATCGCGGTGTTCAGCACGGGCATGAAGATCGCCCAGCCGAACCCCATGAACGTCTGCTTGTAGCGGAGAAGCAGGTCGCGCCTGACGATGCTCAGCAGGAGCTCGCGGTACTCGACCTGCTCTCGCGTCATCTCTCGAAGATCCGCGCCGAGGCGCGAGAGGAAGGTGCTCATCTCGTGGGTGCTGAAAGCGGAGGTCGCGCGGATGCGCGGGCGCACGGTGCATCGCGCTCGGGGCGCGTGACGAAGCCACCGCCACGCGCGCGGGCCATCCACGCAAGAGGCAGGCCCCCTCGCTCGCGGCGGGCCGGACGGCGCGCTACGCGAGCGCGATGATCCTGGAGGGGCCGGTCGGATCCAACCTGACGCCGCGCAGCGCGGCGAGCAGGGCGCGTGCCGGCGCGGGGATCGTGCCGCGGCGCGGCAGGAGGCCCACCAGCGCGATCGGCGCCAGCGGCGGGGCGAGGCGCACCTCCGCCACCACGCCGCGCCGCAGCTCCTCCGCGATCGCGTAGGCCGGCAGCAGCCCCACCGCCGCGGGATCGGAGCTGATGGCGCGCTTCACCCCCTCCACGCTCCCCGCCGAATGCAGGCGGTTGGGAGGCAAGCCGGCGTCCTGCAGGAAGCGGCGCGTCATCTCGTAAAAGGTGCCGCTGGCGTCGCTCAGGTGCACGTCGACCTCCCACACATCGGCCGCCTCGGCCCCGCGCCCCACGCACGGGTGTGCCGGCTGCGCGAACGCGACCAACCGCCCGACGCCGAGCGGCATCTCCTCGTCGCTCCAGCTCCCGCTCCCCTCCACCAGCAGGAGCGCCACGTCGAAGCGCCCGCTCGCGAGACCGGCTCGGACGTCGGCGCAGTCGGCGGTCGTCACCTGATAGCGGATGGAGGGGTGCGCCCGGCGCGCCTCCGCGATGACCGGCTGGAGCAGGTACGTGCTCACCGACTCGCTCGTTCCCACGCGCACCGTCACCGCGGCCTCGGCGGCCGCCTCCGCCACCTCGGCGAGGGCCGCGTCCATCGCGCCGAGCATGTGCCGGGCGTGCGGCAGCAGCGCCTCGCCGGCCGCCGTGCGCTGGGCGCTCCGCCGCCCCTTCACGAAGAGCGGCGTCCCGAGCGCCCGCTCGAGCGCCAGCACCGCCTCCGACACGGTGGACTGCGACACGCCGAGCGCACGCGCCGCACGCGTGTAGCCGCCGTGGTCCACCACGGCCACGAACGCGCGGAGGTGTCGGAGCTCGGGATCGCTGCGCATGACTCGTCCTGTCCATCGGTGGGGCCGATGTCTCGCATCGCCGCTTTGGAGACGCGAGGGCGGCGGCCCATCCTGGAATCGTCCGCCGCACCCCGGCGGAGTCCCATGGAAAGTTAGGGACGCGACGCGCAAATGCGAAGCGCCGCGCGCCACGGCACTCCAACCCGGAGGAACTCGAGATGCGCCTCACCACCGACACCGCGTTGCTCCTGATCGACGTCCAGCGGGCGTTCCACGACCGCCGCTGGGGGAAGCGCAGTACCCCGGAGGCGGAGGCGAACATCGCGCGCCTGCTCGCCGCCTGGCGCACGACCGGCTTGCCGATCGTTCACGTGCGCCACGATTCCATCTGGCCCACCTCCCCCCTCGCTCCAGACGCGCCGGGCAACGCGGTGCTCCCCGAAGCGGCCGAGCTGCCGGGGGAGCCCGTCGTCCGCAAGACGGTGAACAGCGCCTTCATCGGCACCACGCTCGAGCAGGACCTGCGGCGGCGCGGGATCACCGGCGTCGTCCTCGTCGGCATCACCACCGACCACTGCGTGTCCACCAGCGCGCGGATGGCGGCCAACCTCGGATTTCACACCTGGGTGGTGGCGGACGCCACGTGCACGTTCGAGCGGACCGGGCACGACGGCCGGTACTTCTCCGCCGAGGAGATGCACGCGACGGCGCTCGCCAGCCTGCACGCGGAGTTCGCCGCCGTGGTGGAGACCACCGATGTGGTGACGTGGGTCGGTGCCCTGCACGGGGAGCTCCTCCAGTCGGCCTGACCTCCACGGGCCGTCCGTCACCACCTTCCCCACGCCGTCCGGGGTTCCTGCACGTGCGCCTCATGGACCCCCGACGGCGCGCCGGAGAGGGCGCGCCGATATTCAGGCCGGCGCGCACCCCGGTCGCCTACCGTGGGGCGGAGCAGTCGGAGGACGGCATGACAGGGTACGAGGAGCTCGTGAATCTCGAACGGGCCCGCCGCGCGGCCCGCGCCCGCGCGGACGCGCGCGGAGTGCTGGTGGCCGCCGTGACGGCGAGAGATGCGCGGCTCACTCGATGTCGCGGCGGCGCGATCGAGGAGATCGAGACCTTCCACGCGCACACGCCGGTGCCGCCGTCGTACTCCATCGAACTGGCGTCGCGAGCCCCTGCCAACGCGATGATGGAGCGGCAGCTCCGGGTGGGGATGCGACGGATGCTCTCCGAGCTGAGCGATCGGATCGCCGAGAGCGCCGGGGGCGGCGCGGGGGTCGTCATCGGCGGCACGCCGGCCGCGGTGACCATGGCGGTGGAGCTGCTGCCGGCCGCGCTCGCGGCGCGCGTGTACGTGGATCCCGGACTCCGCATCCCGCCGAGCGCGTCGGACCTGCGCCAGGCCGCGCAGCGTGGCGCATCGATGCTGCGCGAGCGTCAGGAGGAGAAGCTCGTGAAGGCGGTGCTCGACGGTGCCGTGGCGCGCGGGTGCGGCGTCACGGGACGGGAAGGGGTCGAGCGCGCGCTCGACGTGGGTGCCGTGCGCGCGCTCGTGCTCTCGCGGCCGTTCGTGGAGCGGGATCCGCGGAGCGCCGATGCGCTCGCGTGCCGCGCGGCGGCGCAGGGCGCGAGTGTCGAGGAGATCGACGGCACCGCGCGCGAGCGGCTGGATGCCGAGGGGAATGGCGTGGCTGCGTTGCTGGTCCTGGGGCTGAGGCGGAATGGAGGGGGTGGTGTCTAGTCGCTAGACCACCAAAGGACGCGTGTCGCGTGTGGGGAACTGACGGGCAGAGGAGGGAGGTACGGCGCGTGTAGGTTCGCGTGTAGGTGGACTCTCTCTACATCCCGCCCTACACGCGCTCTACCTCGCATCTACCCCCGTCAGTCTCCCACACGCCACACACGTTCCATGGTGGTCTAGCCACCAGGTCCTAGCACCTCCCTCTCATTTTACGACTGTCTTCACGCACCTCAGCCCGGAGAAGTAGTCCTTCCGCAGCACCGGCGGCCCGCCGCCGAGGTTCACCTCGAACGCCACCTTCACCTGCGTGCCGTCCTTCAGCGTCATCGGCTGGCCGCCGGTGCGCACCACCCACTCCACGGTGTGCACGTTCCCCATCGACTGCCAGCGATCCGCCTGGTTGAACATCTGGAACACCGCCCACGGCCCCTGATACGCGAGCACCTTGAAGTCGGTCTTGCCGATCTCGGCCGCCATCTCCGCGTTCCCCGTGGCTGAGCCGGTCCACGAGAACTGCCGCGTCTCCGGCCTCTTGTTGGAGAAGCTCATCGTCTGCCCCTCCACGGTCACCGACAGATCGGACACGCCCTGCGTGAGCACCGGCTTGAGCGTGAAGGTGAGGCGCGGCTCAGTGGCGCCGTCCTTGAACAGCGCATCGCTCACGCCCGCGGCGCGGTTGAAGAACCCGAGAAACGCCGGGGAGATCGCCGGCGAGCCGCCTGGCTTCGCCACGTACTCGTCTCCCTGCTTCACGATCACGTTCTGCAGCGCCTCGCCGTAGTACGTCCACAGCGTGCCCGTCCCCGGCCGGAATATCGCGGCGACCTCGGCGGGGGTCGCCTGCTCGGTGGCGCTCGGGTCGAACGGGTACTTGGCGAGCACCGGCGCCGCCGCGGCGCAGAACGCGGCGCCCTTTCCGTTCAGCTCACCCGCGCCGAAGTTGCGCACGAGCGGCTCCGCGTACGCGATCGGATCCTGGAGCAGCCGCAGCGCGGTCGCGCTGACCGCGCCGTCGCCCACCACGCGGAACTGCTGCGCCATCTTCTGCGCCGCCACCTTCGCCATCGAGGCGCTGGTCGTCGTCTGGGCCACCGCCGCGTCCGCGCCGCCCACCGGCGCGTTCGCCACCTGATCCATCGCCGCCTGGAGCTGCGCGAGCGCCGTCATGTACTCCTGATTCGATGGCCCCACGAGCTTGTCGGTGAGCGACGCCGGCGTGACCACCTGCACCGGCTGCAATGCCGCGCCGGTGGTGGTGGTGTCCACCGCCGTGTGCTGCGCGGCCAGCGCGAACAGCTCGAGCAGCGGCGACTGGTTCCCCGCCAGCACCGACAGCTTCTTCGCCGCGTCCTTCACGTTCGCGTAGCGCGCCACCGCCGCGGACTGCAGGTACATGCGCCAGTGGCGGACGAAGTCCGCCTGGTAGCGGGCGCGCAGCTCGGCGAGCGCCTTCTCCTTGTCCATCTGCCCCGCCGCCTGGTCGCCGAGCACCCAGCTCTCCCCCTGGAAGAAGCGGTCGGCGTTCTTGAACGCGCCCTGCATGTAGGTGTAGCCGCCCTTCGTGAACGCGCCCGGCACCTCGTAGCTGTCCACCACGTACGCCGCCGAGCCCGGATACTTCCGGTTGAACTGCACCGGCGGATTCGCCTTCGCCGCTTCGGAGAGCATGTACTGATAGATCCGCTCCACGCCGGCGAACTTGTTCAGGTACGACCGCGCATGCGTGACCGTCCCCACGTCCTGCTGGAGGGCGTAGGGATTGCCGAAGCGCAGTTCGTTCGCGTAGAAGGCGAACTGCTGCTGCGCGAGCTGCGTGCGCAGCGAGTCCACCGTGCGGCCGCCGATCCAGCCGCGCATGAGCACGGGCGTCATGAAATCCGCCGTGCTCTTCGCGGGGAAGGTGGTGGCGATCAGGTACGCCTTCAGCAGGTCGTAGGTGGTGCCGTAGTCGTCGGTCGCGCCCGGCGCGTCGGGGAGGGTGCGCAGCGTGCCCGCGATCGCCTCGCGCGTGCCGCCGAAGAGCAGCTTGTCGAAGCCGGCGAAGTAGACTCGGCGCGCCTCGGGGTAGAGCGCCGAGCCGGCGTAGAGCCCCCAGCGCAGGTGAAGCGGTGCCCCCTCGCGCTCGTAGCGGCCGAGCACTTCGAGCCGCGAGCGCAGCGAGTCGAGCCGGCTCAGCGCCTCCACGGGCGGGATCTCCCGTCCCGCCGTGGGGAGCGCCGCCAGCGAGCGCGCGGCGGCGATCGTGTCGCGCTGCAGACGCCGGTTCCCGAGATAGCTCACGGTGAGCACCGTGCCCGCCGCCACCGCGAGCACGATCACCGTCGCGAACAGGGCGCGCCGCAGCAGGTTCACCCGCGACCCGCCACGCGTCACCGCCATCGCCGCGCGATCGGCGAGCACCACGTCGCCGAACAGGCGCTGGAGAAATACCCACTGCGGCACCTTTCTCACCGTGGGCGCGGCGGGGGCGGCCGCCTGCGCCGCCACCGCGAACTGTGCCGGGTTGAACACCCCCGTCGCCGCCATCCCCGCGGCCGCGCGCGCCGCCGGCGCTTGCGGCGCCATGGCCTGCGCCTGCTCCGTCACGATCACCGCGCGCACGCCGGCGAAGTAGAACCCGCGCAGGAAGGGGCTCACCTGGAGCTGGCTCGGCTTCCCCAGCTCCACCAGGAATTGCACCGCGAGCGGCGCGAGCTTGCGGAACTCCCGCGGGAACTCGTACTCCCCTGGCTTCCGCTCCGGCGCGTTCTCCCGGGCGAGGAACTGGAGCCGCTTGTCCGCCAGCGAGAGGAAGAGCCGCTGGAACGCCTCCGTCACGCGCCGCGTCTCCCGGTCCGCGTACTGGCCGGCCACTCCCGCGTCGGCGGGAAGGGTGACGCCCAGCACCTGCCGCGCTTCGTCGGTGGAGAGGTTCTGGACGTAGTCGGCGAAGTGGGGGATGCGGTCCGCCTTCGTGAACACCACGTACACCGGCAGCCGGATCCCGAGCGAGCGCGACACCTCGGCGAGCCGCGAACGGAGCGTGCGCGCCAGATGCAGCGCCGACTCGCTCGCGCCGGGGCGCATCAGCTCCTCGCAGCTCACGCACACCATCGCCACGCGCGGCGGCTGCGCGCCGCCGCCGAAGACCGCCGAGGCGCGCCGCGGCTGGAGGTGGCGGAGCACCCGCGCGAAGCGCGCGCCATCGGCCACGAGCGGTCCCCCCGCCTCGAGGAACGCCGTGCCGTTCGAGAACCAGACGTTGATCCCGCGCGTGGGCGCCACGGTCTCGCCGGCGAACACTCCGCCCGCCAGCAGCTCCGGCTCCAGCCCCGAGCGCACCACGGTGGTCGTCTTCGCGCTCCCCTCGCCGCCGAGCACCAGCACCATCGGGAGGCGCGACAGCGTGGTCTTCTTCCCCGCCACGCGCGAGCCCGCGAGTGCCGCGCGCGCCGCCGCCGCGGTCCCATCCACGTCATCCGCCTTCACCGTCGACGGCGGAGTGGAGCTGTCGTGGAGGAAGAACCAGAGGATGACCCCCGCGGCCACCAGCCCGAGCACCCACAGTCCGATGCGGAACACCCAGAGGTCGGAGCCGCGCAGCGCGAGCGCGCTCCCCAGGAACCAGGCGACGATGACGAAGGCCACGAAGATCGCGGCGGCGACCAGCCAGATTCTCGCCTTGCGCGTCATGAGTGAGTGAGAAGTGGGAGGGGCGGTGGCGGGCGGTCAGCGGACGATGCGCGGGGCGAGCGCGTGCAGCTCGGTGATCCCGCCATCGAGCGACACTCGATAGGTCGCGAACAACGCTCCCGCGACCACCACCAGCGCCACGGCGGCGACGGCGAGCCGCCGCGCCCAGCGATCCCCGCGCGGCGTCGGGATCTCGCCAGGCGGCGGGGCCCACGCCGGCGACAGCTCGCCGAACGGGCCGCGAATGCGCGCGATCTTCTCCGCCACGCGCGACATGAGCATGTGCAGCTCCCCGTGGTCGGACGCGCTGTAGCGCCCGTGAAAGCCGAGCAGCATGCAGAGCTGGAACACCTCGAGCAGATCCGCGAGGTCTTCCGAGTCCGGCTGCGCGAGCAGCGCCTGCACGTTGCGGAAGAAGAGCTCGCCCCCGAGATGTCCGCCGAAGATCTCGTCCTGCAACGGCCGGCGCGGCCAGTCCGCGAACATCGGCTGCGTGGAGTTGAGCACCGACTCGTCCAGGAACGCCACCACCGCGTAGAGCGCGAGGCGGATCTGGTCGTCGGAGTAGCCGGCGCGCCGCGCTTCCTGCTCGGCCGCGGCCATCACCTGCTTCACGTGGCGGCGAAAGGAGTCGGCGTCGGCGGCCACCTGTCGGTTCGCGCGAAGGCGAACGGTGGCCGTGAGCACTTCCTGCAACGCGAGCGCGAGCTGCCCGCGGCGGACGGACGTGCCGCCCTGGCCGTCAGCCGGCGAGGGAGCGGACGAGGATTGAGTCATCGCGAAGCACCTGATCGAACGACGAGTCCGAGCACGGGCCGGCGATGAGGGAGCTGCCGGCGGGCGGACGCCACGCGGCGCGCGGCGCCACGGCGAAGCTACATGGCGGGCACCCGTCCCGCCACCTCTCGCGCGCTCAGGACTCGAGCATCACCAGAAGCTCGAGCTCGGCGCCGGGAAGCGCGTCGGGCACGTACACGCCCACCTCGCGCGTCTGCACGAGCGTCTCCCAGCAGGGACCGGCCTTGCTGATCGAGAAGTACTGCGTGTCCACGCGCGGCGAGATCGCCGCCGGCGGCGCGGGAAGATACTCGAGCCCGAGCCCCGGGTACGCGCGTCGCACGAGCTCGGGGGTGAACTTCGCCGAGCATACTTTCACCAGACGCGGCACACGGCCGATCGTTTCCGCCTCGCCCACGCTCGAACGGACGCCGAGAATCCACCGCGACCGGCCGAGACACCGCTGATCCGTCACCGAGCCGGTATAGAGGTAGGCCGCCGTCGGGTGCAGCGGGATCGACACGGTGCTGGTGGGGATGATCACCTCGAGCTGCGCCCGGATGTGGCGGTCGAGCGCGTCGAAGCATTCACCGAGCCGGTCGTGATCGTACAGCGGGAGCATGCGCGGGTGCGCGTCGAGCGCGAACGTGCAGAGCGCGCCGCCGAGCCGCGCGAGCTCGGTGTACACCTGCTCGGGACGCGTGCGCTTCACCTGCAGGTGATGCCGGAGCGGCGCGATCGCGGAATTGATGGAGTGCAGCAGCCAGAAGGTGGCCACCTCGTGGCTCGCGAACTCGCCGAGCGACTGCCGCCCGCGCCCGGCGCCGAGTGCCTGGCTCTTGGCGTCGAGCATCTCCACCAGACGGCCGAGCAGTTGCACCAGTCGTTCGCTGGCACCGAGCTGGAGGCACGGCGGCACGTACTCCGGGTCGTACACGAAGCTCCCCCTGCCGTCGCGGCGCACGCGCGCGAGGGGGAGGGCGACGATGCTCTCGTCCGCCGCGCCGTCGAGCGCCAGCGCGAAGTTCTTGCGCCCGAAGCTCACCGGCTTCGCGTCGCGTCCGGTGGTCTCGTCGAGCACGGGCCGCTCCTCCACCGTGTAGCGCGGGCGATGCCCGTTCGCGCTCCCCGGCGCCGCGGCGTTCGCGCCATCGCGCCGGAACGCCGGGATCGTGAGCAGCACGAGGTGGCTGTCCTGCGTGGGGGAGAAGATCTCGCGGATCTCGAGCGGTGCCGGCGCGGCATCGCCGTCGGGAATGTGAAACGCGAGCCCATCCGGCATCACGCCTCGGGCGTGCACCCGCGCAACGTTACCGTTGCGCAGCGCCTCCGCGTCGAGCTCGCAGCCGACGAGGCCGTACGACTCGTGGAACAGGTGCGAGAGCGCGAAGCGGATGGAATCCTCGAAGAACCGGCTCTGCGCCTGAAAGTGGTGCTGGGCGAGGTGCATCCCCTCGCGCCACACCACCCTGGACAGTTGCGTCATGCGTCCCCTGGCTCGGTCGCGCGCGAAGCCGGCAACATGTGCCGGTTTCGGAGCGTCGGTGATTGCGGGTGAGAACGTGCTGTAACTATTGTACGCGATCGGGGAGGTCCGCCACCCAGGGCGGGCGACGCTCGCGTCCAGGTCGCGGAGAATACGATCGCGGCGTGCGGCCGCGTCCGGAAGCGCGCCCGGTGGCGGCCTTCCACCCGTGCTGCGGGCGGGGCGCCCCTAACGTATGAATTCACACCAGCCGATGACAAGCGCCGAGTTCAGCGCCAGGTACCAGCTCCTCAAGCCGATCGCGGAAGGGAAGGTGCGCAGCCTCAACGCGCTCGCCACCGCCAACGGCAAGGTCGTGATGATTCACTACCTGGTCGGCTCCGCGGAAGACAACCAGCGGGTGCTCGCGCAACTCGACGAGCTCCCGCCGGTGGACCGCGCGAAGGTGATGGAGGTGATCGACATCGAGGGAAATCCGGTGGTGGTCACCCAGTTCCTTCCCGGCTTCGAGTCGCTCGAGGGTTGGATGGCCGGGCACATCCCGCAGCACCGTCAGATCAAGGTGACGATGAAGCCGGGGGCGGCGCCTCACCCGTCGGTGCCTCCCGCGCCTCCCGCGCCGTCCTCGGCCCCGGTGCCGCCGCCCGGTGGGACGCAGCCGCTCCGGGTCGGGGTAGGGAAGGCATCGGTGGAGCCAGTACCGCCGTCGATGCCGAACGCTCCGGCGCAGCCCGCCGCGCGCACGGTGTCGCCCACCGCCTCGATCACCGCGCCGTTCGCCGTTCCCATGCCGAGCGCGGAGCCTCCTGCGCAGGAGAAGCCGGAACCCGGGGAGTTCACGCAGATGTTCGGCGCTCCGGTCGTGCCGGGGGCGACCGGCGCGCAGCGGACCACGCCGCCACGCGCCACCGCGCCGGCGCCGACGCCGACCCCCGCGCCCGAGCCGACGCCGGTGCCGGAGCCCGAGCCGTTCCCGCTCCCGGAGCCCGGTCCCGAGCCCGACCCGTTCGCCGGCGGCGAGGTGCCGTCTGCCGGAGCGAACTCCGAACCCGGTGAGTTCACCCGCATCTTCCAGCCGGTAGTCGGCGGGTCGCCGTCGGCTGGCGCGTTCGCCCCCCCGCCGCCGCCACCCCCCCCCCCGCCGCCCCACGGTCCGGGGGCGCCCGGCCCCCCCGCGGGGCCGGGCGCGAGGCCCCCGCTCAAGGTGCGCTTGCAGACCCCGCGCGCCGGCGCGGCACAGCCGCCAGCGCCTCCGCCAGCGCCGGTGATGCCGCCGCCGCCCCCGATGATGCCGAGCATGCCGCCGGCGCCGGAGGCACCGGCCGCGCCGCTCTTCGCGCCAGAGCCCCATCTCACGCACCGACCGCTTGGCGGAAACCCCGCGAGCGCCACGGGCGTGCTCGGCATGCGCACTCCCGCGCCTCCCCCGCCGCCCGCGCCGGTGGTGGTCCCGCCGGTGGTCGTCCCCCCGGTGGCTCCGCCGCACGCTCCACCGACCATGGGCGCCATGTCGCCCGCTCCCCCCGCGGCGCCCAGCGCACCGCTGATGCCGCCCGTGATCCCCATTCCGGCGATCACCCCGGTGGTGCCGATCCCCACCGTGCCGCCGAACCTCGGCGCGCCACCAGGGGCGCCCCTCCACCCGCCCCAGCACCCCGGCGGCGGGGGAGTGCCGCCGGTGCCGCAACCGCCGGTGGTGGCCATGCCCACACTTCCGCCGCCGATCATGCACCCGGCGCCGCCACCCCCCGCGCCGGCCCCGCACGTGCCCAGCGAGTTCACGCGCGTCCTCGGCGCGATGACGCCCCCGCCGGCCGCGCCCGCCCACACGACGCCCCCCGCCGTGGCGGCCGTGGCGTCGCCCTCTGCCGCGCCCGCTGCCCCCGCCGCGCAGCCCCAGCACGGCGACGCACCGGCGAAGAAGTCGTCCTACCTCCCGCTCATCATCGCCCTGAACGTGGTGGCGATCCTGGCGATCGCGTTCATCGTGTTCTTCCTCGTCAGGAAATAGCGCGGGCGCGCGCAGCGCATGCGGCGGCGCCCGGGCTCCTCGGCCGGGGCGAGTTCCGCTCGGGCCCGTCGGCCGTGGCGACGCTCGGGTTGCTCGACT
>CAMLEQ010000016.1 GCA_946479015.1 uncultured Gemmatimonadota bacterium
CGCCACCGGCGTGTGCCCCGCACCATGGTGCGAGGGGGGCGGCGCGCATGCGCCGCCCCCCTCGCTGCCTCTCCCGATTCCCGATTCCCGAGTCCCGCGCCTCCCCCGCCTCACAAGCCGAGCGCCGCGAACACCGTCCAGACGCGATTCTTCGGGCTCGCGCCGTCGACGTCCAGCGCGCTGGTGAACCCGTGGGAGTACGCGCCGCCGATCGTGAGCGCCTTCGTTCCCATGGGGATGTCCACCCCCGCCTCCAACCGGCCGGAGAATTCGAACGTCTTCTTCGCCAGCCCGCCGCCGATGGCGTCCCCCGCGTCGTCGCACGACAGGCTCGCCGACGCGCCGCCCGACGACGCCCCGAGCTCGCACTTCGCCTGGATCCCGAACGACGGGCCGAGCGCGAAGAACGGACGGAGCTGGCCGGTGGTCGGGAACGCGTAGCGCACGAGAAGGGGGAGACGAACATAGTCGAGCCGGATCGTGGCGTCGGTTCCCGCGCCATCGACGTCGTTCGCCTTCGTCCCCTCCATGGAATACAGCAATTGCGGCCGGAGCGAGAGCCCCCCGCCGAGCGGCCAGTCGCCGTAGACGCCGCCGGAGAAGCCGGTCCGGGTGTCGGCCCCGGAAACGTCCTCGCCGCCAAGCTTCGCGAAGTTGGCGCCGGCGATGATGCCGAACGTGGCGCGGCGCTGCGGTGCCTGCATGACCTGCGCATCGGCGCTGGCCGCGACCAGTAGCGCGGCGGCGGCCAGGAGCAGCTGTCTCACGTGCACGATGATCTCCAGGTGCGGGTGGTGAGTGGTACGTCTCCAGGACGCCGACAATCTACTTCACCTCCCCGTCACTGCCGCACGAGGCGAGGGGTGGTGCGGGGCACACGCCACCGGCGTGTGCCCCGCGATCATTTCCCGAGTCCCGAGTCCCGATTCCCGATTCCCGAGTCCCCCGCCACCCGCGCCCCACCCCCGCGCCTCTGTAAACCGCCCGTGAAGGAACCGCGAATCTTCCTCGATTCGCGTCCCAATCCGTCATCCTGCCCGCATCATTCTCACCGGACGGATCCGGCATGCGAGCACGCCGGTAGTCCGCTCGCACGCGTCGGCGTCGGCATCGACGCCCCCGTCTCGGCGTGCGACGTACTCATTCACCAGTGTGGCGTGTTTAGGAGGAAGGATGGAACTTCGATTCCGTCAGTTGCTCGCCGCCGCCACGTTCGCGCTCTGGCCTGCCGTCGCGGTCGCCCAGCAAGGGGCCACGATCACCGGCCACGTGTCGAACGAAGCGGGATCCCCCCTGTCGAATGCCAGTGTCTTCCTGCAGGGGACGAACCTCGGCACCATGACCAAGGAAGACGGTGCGTTCACCATCAGCGTTCCGGCGGCTCGCGTCACCGGGCAGTCGGCCACGCTGAGCGTCCGGCTGATCGGCTACAAGGAGGCGTCGGCGCAGATCGTCCTGAATGCCGGACAGATCACGCACGACTTCACCCTCGTGTCGAACCCGGTGCAGCTCAACGCCGTGGTCACGACGGCGCTCGACATTCAGAAGAAGAAGAGCCAGCTCGGCACCGCGCAGCAGCAGATCGGGAACGAGGAGCTGAACGCCGCCCCCGCCCAGAACATCATCGACCAGATGTCGGGCAAGGTCTCCGGCGTGGAGTTCACCGGCTCGGGCACGCAGGGCGGCTCGAGCAACATGGTGATCCGCGGCCAGAACTCGATCACCGGGAACAACCAGCCGCTCTTCATCATCGATGGCACCCCCGTGTCCAACCGTGGCAACGGCGGACACCCGGGCGGCGGCACGATGCTCGACGGCGGCTGGGACTTCGGGACCGCGATCAGCGACCTGAATCCCGATGACATCGCCTCGGTCACCGTCCTGAAGGGCCCCAACGCCGCGGCGCTCTACGGGTCGCGCGCCTCGAACGGCGTGGTGGTGATCACCACCAAGCGTGGCCGCAACACGGACGGCAAGATCAGCACGCGCCTGAACACCAGCTACACCTGGGACAAGGTGGGCATCCTCCCCGACTACCAGAACCAGTACGGGCAGGGGTCCGCCGGCCAGTTCAGCTACGTCGACGGCAACGGCGGCGGCATCCAGGACTACAACGACCAGAGCTTCGGCCCCAAGCTCGACGGCCGCCTGATCGACCAGTTCACGGGCCCGCAGCAGCCGTGGGTGGCGCACCCGGACAACGTGTCGAGCTTCTTCAACACCGGGCACACCTTCGACGCCAACTTCTCCGTGGCCGGAGGCACCGACAAGGCCGACGCCCGCCTCTCCCTCGGCACGCAGAACGTGCAGGGGATCATCCCGAACAACTTCTTCCAGAAGTTCAACGGGGCGCTCGCCGGCGGCCTGAAGGTGAACGACCGCCTCTCGGCGAACGCCAGCCTCCAGTACGTCCGCAACAACGCGCTGAACCGCCCGGGTACCGGCTACAACTCCGGCATCCTCGAGCAGTTCATCTGGTTCGGCCGCCAGGTCGACATGCAGGCGCTCAAGGACCACTGGATGGACTACGACCAGTTCGGGCGGCACTACAACTGGAACACCTCGTACCACAGCAACCCGTACTGGCTCCAGTACGCCAACCGCCTGCGCGATGACCGCGACCGGTTCATCGGCAACGTGTCGGCGACGTACAAGATCACGGACTGGATGAACGCCACGCTGCGCAGCGGGTCGGACATCTACTCCTTCGGCGCCAAGCAGAACATCGCGCCGGACAACGTGAGCTGGGCCGGCGCCGGTTCGGTCAATCTGAACTACCAGGGCGGCTACACCGTGCTGGACCAGTCCAGCAACGAGAACAACACCGAGCTCCTGGTCACCGCCGACAAGCTCGTGTCGCCGCGGCTGGAGATCAGCGGCGCGGCGGGCGCCAACAAGCGCTACGCGCACTTCGCCGCGACGACCCAGACCACCCCGGGGCTCACGGTGGCCGGGATCTACAACGCCTCCAACGCCGCCATCATCCCCACGGACAGCAGTTACGACGAGCGCCGCCAGGTGAACAGCGTGTACGGCTCGCTCTCGTTCACGTGGGACGGCTGGTGGACGGTGGAAGGGACGGCGCGCAACGACTGGTCGTCCACGCTCCCCGAGAGCAACCACTCGTACTTCTACCCGTCGATCAACACCTCGGTGGTGCTGACCGACGCGATCCCGTCGCTGAAGTCGAACGTCCTGACGTACGCGAAGGTGCGCGGCTCCGTCGCCAAGGTGGGCAGCGACGCCACCCCCTATCAGCTCGCGACCACGTTCCACGGGCTGTCGGACAAGTTCGGCAAGCTGCCGCTGTTCACGGAAGTGAACACGATCGCCAACTCGAACCTCAAGCCCGAGATCACCAAGTCCAACGAGGTGGGGCTCGAGCTCGGCCTGTTCGGCGACCGCGCGAACATCGATCTGAGCTACTACGACAAGGCGACCTCGGACCAGATCATCAACGTCCGCGTCTCGTCCACCTCGGGCTACGACTTCCGCGCCATCAACGCCGGGAAGATCTCCAACAAGGGCTTCGAGGCGCTGGTGAACGTGACCCCCGTCCGCACGTCGAACTTCGAGTGGAACACCACCTTCAGCTACTCGCACAACCGCAGCAAGGTGGTGGAGCTGTACCCGGGGATCACCAACATCCGCCTCGGCGGCACCTGGTACGCGGAGACCGATGCGCGCGTGGGCGAGCCGTACGGCGCGATCTACGGCTACAAGTACCTGCGCGATGACAACGGCAATCTCATCCTGAGCGATGGACTCCCGCAGGCCGGGGACTTCACCAACATCGGGAACATCCAGCCCGACTGGGTGGGCGGCTGGAACAACCAGCTCAAGTACAAGAACTACTCGCTGAGCTTCCTCTTCGACATCCACAAGGGGGGAGACATCTTCAGCGTGACCAACATGTGGGGCAACTACACCGGGATCTTCCAGAACACGCTGCGCGGCCGCGAGGTCGACTGGAACAACCCCGGGATCGTGGTGAAGGGGGTCAACGAGGACGGGAGCCCGAACACGACGGCCGTGACGGCGGAGGACTACTTCCAGTCGCTGTTCCCGATCCACGAGGCGTTCACGTACGACGACAGCTGGATCAAGCTCCGCGAGGTGCGTTTCGGCATCGACCTGCCGGCGTCGCTCACGAGCAAGATGCACGCGTCGGCGGTCAGCCTCGCGTTCGTCGGCCGGAATCTCTGGACGCACACGAAGGTGCCGAACATCGACCCCGAGTTCTCGTACACGTCGGGCAACTTCCAGGGGATGGAGTTCGCCGCGCTGCCGGCGCCGAAGAGCTTCGGCGTGAACCTGCAGATCACGCCCTGACGCCACTCCGAGACCTAGAGACGACACGATGACGATCAATCGAATCGGAACGGCTGCCGTCGGGTTGGCGCTCCTCACCGGAATGGTGGCGTGCGGCGATCTGACCAGCCTGAACCAGGATCCGAACAACCCGTTGGATGCGCCCGCGGCGGCGGTGTTCACGAACGGCACGCGGCAGGCCGTCGGGCGCTTCATGGGGAACACGTACGACCTGCGCGGCACGGAGTTCGTGGCGCAGCACCTCGCCGAGGCGCAGTACCCCGACGAGGACCGCTACTACCGCCTCCAGGGCCCGCAGACCACGACCACCTTCGACAACTCGTACAGCTACGATCTCGAGGACCTGAAGAAGGTGGTGGACTACGGCCTGGCGCACGACGCCCCGAGCGTCTACGGGCCGGCGCTGGTGATGCGCACGTGGACGTACAGCTACATCACGGACACGTGGGGCGATGTCCCGTACTCGACCGCGCTCAAGGGCGACTCGGCCGATGCGCTGCTCTCGCCGACGTACGACAAGCAGCAGGACATCTACAACGATTTCTTCGCCACCCTCTCGATGGTGGACTCGGCGCTCCAGCACGACTCGAAGCCCGATACCACCATCGCCAGCGGGGATCCGATCTACGGCGGTGACATGACGCAGTGGCGGAAGTTCGCCAACTCGCTGCACGCGCGGCTGGCGCTGCGTGTCATCAACGTGAACCCGGGGCTGGCGGCCGCGGAGCTGGCGAAGGCGATTCCCTCGCCCGGCGCGATCATCACGGACAACGCCGACAACGCGAAGCTCACGTGGCCCGGCGACGGGAAGTTCGACAACCCGTGGGCGGACAACTTCGACACCCGCGACGACCATCGCATGTCGAAGACCCTCATGGACATCCTGAAGGCCAGCAATGACCCGCGCATGCCGATCTACGCCCAGCCGGCGGACACCGATCTGGTGTACTCGGATCGGTGGGGCGGCATGCCGAACGGCCTGAAGAACTCCACGGCCGCGACGTGGATCAAGACGGCGTCGAAGCCGGGCGAGATCTTCTACGCGGACCACGGCGGCTACTCGCTCCCGTCGTTCCTGTTCACCGCGGCCGAGGGGAACTTCATCCTCGCCGAGGTGGCCGAGCGCGGGCTGGCCGGCCTCAGCGCCGGGCAGGCGGCCGGATACTACAACGCCGGCATCCGCGCCTCGATGGAGCAGTGGGGCGTGGCGTCGTCGGACATCGACGATTACCTGGCGCAGCCCGGCGTCGCCTACCAGGGCGGCTCGGCGGGGCTGAAGCAGATCGCCGTCCAGAAGTGGCTCGCCCTCTTCACCGACGGCGGCCAGGCCTGGTTCGAGTGGCGCCGCACCTGCCAGCCGTCCACGATCGTGGCTGGCCCGGATGCGATGGTGAACTTCGTGCCGCGCCGCTTCGAGTACTCGCTCACGGAGTACACCGTGAACAGCGAGAACCTGGATGCGGCCATCACCGACATGGGCGGCACCGACGATTTCGCCGCCACGATGTGGTGGGACAAGAATCAGGCCGCCGCGCCGACCTACGAGAACTCGACAGTCTGCGCCGGTACGCCGTCGGCGCCGTGAGGCACCGCTGACCGCAGCACCCGTACGCGAAACGCCCCCCGGATTCTCCGGGGGGCGTTTTCGTTCGGCGCGCACGATCGCCGTGCGTGACGTCAGTCGTTCTCCCGTCGCAGGAAGATCAGGATCAGCCCGTACGGGTCGTTGAGGTACTGCGCCCGCGGCGCCACCCCCATGGGGTAGACCTCGATGTGCTCGATGTCCTGCGGGTCCATCCCGTCCAGGATGCACGTGTTCACGGCGTGCTGTCCGTCCACGTACACGCTCGGATTCGACGGCGTGCTCACCGTGGAGCGTCCGCGGATGATCACCTCGGGGCACTCGGGCGTGTAGGTGACCTGCATGCCGGGCACGTGACGCTTGAGGATGTCCAGGAGCGGCTGATTCTCCCTCTGCAGCTCATCCCCGGTGATCACGATGCTCTGGGTGCCGTGGCCGCGGTTCTCCTCGGCGAGGCTCTGCTCGTGAACGGCTCCCGGACTGGCGAGCCCGCACGCCATCAACGCGGCCAGCGTCCCGGCCGCGCCGATCCGACCCACGGTCTCCCGGCGCATGGTGCCTCCTGGCTAGAGAGTCACGCCGCGGCCCCGGCGGCCGCCGCCTACATCTGCAGCCGGTATCCCATCTTTCGCACGGTGAGGATGTGCCGCGGCGCCGTCGGATCATCCTCGAGCTTGTCCCGCAGGTTCGCGATGTGCGCGTCCACGGTGCGGCTCACCACGCTCGCCTCGTAGCCCCACACCTCGCTCAGCAGCTCCTGCCGCGGCGCCGCCGCGCCTCGCCGGCGCAGCAACGCGAGCAGCAGGTCGAACTCCATGGGTGCCAGCGCCACGGGCTTCCCCCGGCGCCGCACCTCGCGTGATGCCGGCTCCACCTCGATGGTGCAGAACCGGTACTTCGGCGGGTCCGCCTCCCGCACCGCCAGCGCCCCGCCCTGTGCCACGTAGCTCCCGCTCGTCCGGCGTAGCAAGGCATCCACGCGGGCGAGGAGCTCCAGCACGCCGAACGGCTTCGTCATGTAATCGTCGGCGCCGATGCGCAATCCCTGCACTTTGTCCGCCTCCGCCGCCCGCGCCGTCAGGATCAGCACCGGCGTCAGGTTTCCCTCATCGCGCAGCTCCCGCAAGACGCGAAACCCCGACAGCCCGGGAAGCATGAGGTCGAGAATGATGAGTCCGACGGGCGGGGACGTCCGCGCGCGTGACAGCGCCTGTTCGCCGTTGGGCGCGATCTCGATCTCGTACCCCCCGGTCTCGAGCGCCGTCGCCAGGCCGAACGCCAGATCCTCGTTGTCCTCGACCACCAGTATGCTCGTCATGCGTCACCAGTCATGGGTGCACGTGCTCCACCTCGAGGCGCGGCTCGGCGTCGGCCGCTCCCGGTGCGGGACGCTTCTCGTCGCGCGGACCCGGGAGCTCGATCACGAACCGTGCGCCGCCCCCCGGCGCGCCGTCGATCCAGGCACGCCCGTACTGGCGGCGCACCAGGTCGCGCACCACCGCCAGGCCGAGTCCGCTCCCGGCCGACGCCATCTCTCCCGACTCCAGTCGGTGAAACGGGCGCCAGATGCGCCTGCGGTCGCGCTTGGGGATGCCGGGGCCTTCGTCGTCCACCATGATGCGCACGCTCGGGCCACGCCGCTCCGCGCTCACCCGGACGGTCTGCCCGGGCCGCCCGAACTTCACCGCGTTGTCGAGCAGATTGAGCATCACCTGCCGCATCGCGTGCGGGCAGAGGTCCAGCTCGATCGCTCGGGGCACCGCCACCTGCACGCGCGTCCCGCGCGACGACGCCAGCGGGCGGAACGCGTCCACGGTCTCCTCGATCTCCCGCGCCAGCTCCACCCGCACCACCGGGAGTGGCCCGGTGGCCCGCACCCCGCGGGTGAACTGGAGGATGTTGTCCACCAGGTGCGTGAGCCGTCGCGACTCCTGGTCGATGATCGACAGGCACCGCTGCCGCTCCTGCTCGTTGCGCGGACGTCCGAGCTGGAGCAGCTCGGCGAACATCCGGATCTGCGCCAGCGGCGTCCGCAGCTCGTGAGAGATCCCGGCGAGGAACTCCTCGCGCATGCGCGCGAAGCGCTCCTCCCGGCCGATGAGCACGAGCGCCGACGCGAGCAGCACTCCCCCCACCGAGAGGAGCAGCATGAGCAGCGAGAGCTGCGACGGCGGCAGGCTCCCGCTCACCAGCGCCATCGCCACGTCCGGCCGCAGCGCGACGCTCGTGACCACGGCATCCGCGCCATCGCTGGTGACCCGCGCCTGGTACGGACCGGTGTAGCGCACCGCCGAGCGGTACAGCTCCCCGCCCGAGGCGTCGATCACCACGATGGAGAAGATCGAGTCGTTGGGGAGCGAGCTGGAGAGGCTCGGCGGCAGAATGCGGAGCGTCGACGCGACCTGCGCGTACACCGAGCCTGCGCCGGTGACGAGGCAGGTGGGGAACACGTACACGGCGACCGGAGTCGCCCTGGAATCGCGGAGCACGGTGTACGCGAGGGGCACCCCGCTGCTCTCGGGGGAGCGAGCGATCACCCCCCACGCGGGGCGCCCGCCCACTCCCGCGAGTGCCACGCGTGAGCGAAGCGTTCGCATCAGCCACGCCTGACGCGCCCCCGCCTCCCGTGCTCCTGCCATGCTCGGGCGCGGACCGCTGCTCTCGAGCTCGCCGGTCCGCAGGTCCAGCCGCTGCACCGTGCGCGGACGCCCCATCCCGGCGGGGCAGGGATCACTGAGGTCGAGCCCGCCCTGGAGCAGCGCCGGCGAAGGAAGCGCGACCAATGCCTCCGGCTCCGACCCACGGAACGGCTCGAGGGGGGCGAAGGAAGCTTTCAGGGCGTCGTTCAGCCGCTCGCTCGCCATCGCCGAGAAGAGCCAAGCCGCGGCTTCGGCGTTCCCCCGCAGCGTCCGGTCGAGCGCGATGTGGCGGAAGCGCGATGCCACCTGCGCCCGATACGCGAGCACGGCCATCGTCGCCAGACAGGCGACGATCAGCGCGTACAGCAGGGCGGCGCGACGCGCGTGGAGCACGCCGCCGCGCCAGAGGGAGCGTGGCATCATGATTGGAACCGCGGAGAGACGCCCTGAGGTGTTCGCGTTCCGCAGGGGCGTGTAAAGACGGGGTCGCCACCTGTTGAGTAAACATAATGCTATGCTCGCCAGCACGCAGCCCCGGACCGCCTCGGCCGAGCACGGCGGTTCGGATTGTGTTCGCGAACTGCATGGCCGCCGCGAAGGCGGCACTGATGGTCGTCACGGCGACACTGGTACGTGGAATGCCCGCCATCCGACTCGTGGACGCTCGCGTCGAGCGCCCTCGGCGGACTCGGCATCCCGAGTCCGCGGCCGAACCAGTGGGATCGAACCTCGGCACTGACAGGAGGCACCTCATGGAAACCATGGTAACGCACCCGCACGACGCTCAGGTGAAGACCGCGAGTGGTCTGAATTTCCTCGCGGGCATCTGGCTCATCATCTCGCCGTGGATCTTCGGCACCATCGCCGGCAACAACGTCGCGTCGAACAGCGTGGTGGTCGGGATCATCATCGCCGTCCTGGCGGCCATCCGCTTCTTCGCCCCACGCTCCGCCGTGGGCCTGAGCTGGATCAACGCGCTGCTCGGGATCTGGATGATCATCTCGCCGTGGATCTACGGGTACGCCGGCCACACGGGCTGGCTGTGGAACAGCGTCATCGTCGGCATCATCGCGGTGGTGCTCGCCATCTGGAGCGCGGCGGGGACGCGGAGTAACGTAGTGGCGCCGTGACACGGGTCCGACCCGAGCGGCCGACCACCAGCGAGTCAGTGCGCCGCTTCCCGGTCGCACTGACTCATTCACATCGAGGATCAGGCATGCAGCGAGCGACGCTCTCCTTCCTGATCGCCCTCGCGGCCGCGGCGCTCCAGCCGCGCGCCGCGAGCGCGTTCCAGGCGGCGGTTCCCTCCGACTCCGCGAACCCGGATTCGATCACCCACCTCCAGTTCAGGAACCTCGGTCCCTCCGTCGCCGGCGGTCGCGTGGCGTCGGTGGTCGGCGTTCCCGGAGATCCGAACACGTATTACGTGGGCGCCGGCGGGGGCGGCGTCTGGAAGACGACCGACGCCGGCAACACGTGGAAGCCGATCTTCGAGAAGCAGCCCGTCGCCTCCATCGGCGCGGTGGCGCTGGCGCCGTCGAACCCGAACATCGTGTGGGTGGGCACCGGGGAAGGGAACCCGCGCAACGACGTGATCACGGGGCACGGCGTGTACGTCTCCCCGGACGGTGGACGGAGCTGGCGCTTCGCCGGGCTCGCGAACGTGGGGCAGATCACGCGCGTCGTGATCGATCCCTCCGATCCGAACCGCGTGTTCGTCGCCGCGCTCGGAAACGTGTGGGCGCCGAACCCGGAGCGCGGCGTGTTCCGCACCACGGACGGCGGGAAGAGCTGGAAGCGGGTGCTGTTCGTGAACGACACCTCCGGTGCCGCGGACCTCGTGATGGAGCCCGGCAACCCGATGGTGCTCTTCGCCTCCACCTGGCAGATGCGCCGCTTCCCCTGGGAGCTGGTGGACGGCGGAGCGGGGAGCGCCATCTGGCGCTCCACCGACGGCGGGGACAGTTGGACGAAGCTGAAGGAAGGGCTCCCCGACGGTCCCTACGGCCGCATCGCGCTCGCGGCGGCGCCGAGCAACCCCGCGCACCTGTACGCGCTCATCGAGGCGAAGACGGGGATGCTCTGGGAGTCGCGTGACATGGGGGACCACTGGACGAGCGTGAGCGGGAGCCACGCGCTGAACGTGCGCCCGTTCTACTTCTCCCTCGTGAACGTCGACCCCACGAACGAGAGCCACCTCTTCTTCTCGTCGTTCCAGTTGCAGGAGTCCACCGACGGCGGGCGGAGCGTGCACCCCATCGAGCGGCGCGTGCACCCCGACCACCACGCGCTCTGGATCGATCCGAAGAACCCGAAGCGGATGATCCAGGGAAACGACGGCGGCGTGTACACGACGGTGGACGGCGGTCGCACCTGGCGCTTCCTGAACGATCTCCCGATCGGCCAGTTCTACATGGTGGCCGCCGACAACAGCACGCCGTACAACCTGTGCGGCGGGCTGCAGGACAACAACGCGTGGTGCGGCCCGTCGAACACCCTCACGGGGCCGGCGGGGAACGGTGCGGAGTGGGCGGCGGTGACGGGGGGCGACGGTGAGTACGCCGTCCCGGCACCCAGCGACTCGAACGTCATCTACGTGGACTCGCAGAACGGCTTCATCACCCGTCTCGATCTGCGCACGGGGGTGTCGCGGTTCATCCGGCCGTACCTGGAGGGGGTGGAGTCGAAGTCGCCCGCGGAGCTGAAGTACCGCTTCAACTGGACGTCGCCGATCGCCGTCTCGCCGACGAACCCGAACGAGGTGTTCCTCGGCGGGAACGTGCTGTTCAGGTCCACCGATGGCGGGGCGCACTGGGCGGCGATCAGCCCCGACGTGACGCGCAACGAGAAGAGCAAGCAGGTGACGAGCGGCGGCCCGATCCAGCACGACATCAGCGGCGCCGAGACGTACAACACCATCCTCTCGATCACGCTCGCGCCCTCCGACACCAACGTGATCTGGCTGGGCACCGACGACGGCAACGTCGAGGTGACTCGCGACGGCGGGAAGACGTGGAGCAACGTGCGCCCCAAGGTGAAGGGGCTTCCACCCGAGGGGCGCGTGTACCAGGTGGGCGTCTCCCCCTTCGACGCGGGGACGGCGTACATCACGCTCGACTACCACATGTTCGGCAACGACCGGCCGTACGCGTTCAAGACGACGAACTACGGCGAGTCGTGGACGTCCATCGCCGCCGGGCTCCCGGATGGCGCCGCCGCGCACGTGGTGCGCGAGGACCCGAACCGCCGCGGCTTCCTCGTGCTCGGCACCGACACCGGGCTCTGGTACTCGCGCGACGATGGCGCGCACTGGCGCTCGCTCCACTTCGCGCTTCCCACGGCGCCGGTGTTCGACCTGAAGTTCGTCCGGGGCACGAACGATCTGGCTGTCGCCACCCACGGGCGCGGGCTGTTCGTGCTCGACGACGTGACGCCGCTCGAGGAGCTCTCGCCGGAGGTGGAGCGGAAGCCCGTGCACCTCTTCTCCCTCGAGCGGGCCACGCTCTGGCACGGCGCGGAGACGGAGGGCGCGCCGGCCTCGGAGTTCCGGGCGCCGAACCCGGCGCCGGGAGCGGTGGTGAGCTACTGGCTGAAGCAGGAGTTGAAGCCGACGGACGCGGACAAGGCGGCGAAGCACACGCCGGTGTCCATCGCCGTGCTCGACGCGCGGGGCGATACCGTGTACACCGGGTGGGGGCCGGCGAAGCAGGGGATCGACCGCTTCACCTGGAAGCTCGCCTACAGCGGCGCCACCCGGCTCACCTTCGAGCCGAAGCCGCCGCAGGAGGAGGAGCAGCAGCAGGAGGAATCGGCGGAGGAGGGGCCGTTCGGGCCGACGGTGCTCCCCGGGCGCTACACGGTGGTGGTGCGCGCGGCGGGGCAGACGCTGACGCAGCCGGTGGAAGTGCGGGCGGATCCGCGCATCCCGTTCGACGTGGCGGCGGCGCGCGCGCAGCTCGCGGCGGGGCTCAAGCTCCGTGACATGGTGAGCGCGGAGGACCGGATGCTGAACGGCCTGCACAACCTGCGCACGCAGCTCGCGAACCTGGACAGCGCGGTGCGGCAGAGCGCGGCCGGCTCCGCGCCGCGGGACACCACGGTGCTGCACGCCGCGTCGGAGCTGGACCGGAAGGTGAAGGCGCTGATGGACACGGTGTACGATCCCAACGTGCAGCGTGGAGTGATCGAGGATGACATCCATCACCTGTACCGCTTCCACGACCAGCTCCAGTCGCTGGGGTTCGTGCTGCTGTACCCGTACGATCAGGCGCCGAACGAGACGATCCAGACCGCGTTGTCGCAGCTCTCGACGCAGCTCGACGGGTATCTCGCGCGCTACCGCGCGCTGGTGGCGACGGATGTGGCGGCGTTCAACCAGATCGCGCGCTCGCACGACGCGCCCGGGGTGGTGGCCGGAGGGCCGGTGGAGCTGAAGCGCTGAGAGGGAAGGACGTTCCAGGGCCAGGCGAGCGCCTGGCCCTGGAGCGGCACTTGCTTTATTACGCAAAGTACTTGACAGATCGCCTGACTGGTGCCATCGTCTCCCCATGGCCATGAGCCGATCGATGCGATCCGATCTCTCCGCCGAGCCCGCCACTCCGGCGCTCCATCTCCGCGCCATCGATGACCTTCGGTTCATCCGCGAGACGATGGAGAACGCCTCCTCCTTCACCGCCGTCTCCGGGTGGGGGCAGGTCGTCATCGGATGCACCGCGTTCGCCGCGTGGCTCCTCGCCGAGCGCCAGCCCACCCCCGCGCGCTGGCTCGCCGTCTGGCTCGCCGACGCCGCGCTCTCGGTGCTCATCGGGCTCGTCACCTCCGTCTGGAAGGCGCGGGCCGTGCGGCTCCCGGTGCTGTCCGGGCCGGTCCGCAAGTTCGCGCTCGGCTTTCTCCCTCCGGTGGCCGTCGGGGCGCTCATCACCCTCGCGCACGCCCGGCTCGGCATCACCGAGGTGCTCCCCGCGCTCTGGCTCCTCCTCTACGGGGCCGGGGTGATGACGGGGGGCACCTTCTCCGTCCGCGTGGTCCCCGTCATGGGCGCCTGCTTCATGCTCCTCGGCGCGGCCGCGCTCTTCCTCCCGCTGGCGTGGAGCAGCTGGCTCCTGCTCGCGGGATTCGGCGTCCTGCACGTCGCCTTCGGCGTGCTCATCGCAAGGAGGTACGGTGGCTGATTCCGGTGCCGCTCCCCGCCGACGAACGGAGTCCGCGGAGCCCTCGCGGCGCACGCTCGAACCAGTGCGCGGCCGCGCGGCGAGCGCGGAGTCGCGCGAGCTGGACTCGCTCATCCATCACCGCATGCGCCTCGGCATCGTGAGCGCGCTCGCGGCCAACGAGTCGCTCACGTTCAACGAGCTGAAGACGCTGCTGCGGACCACGGACGGGAACCTCAGCGTGCACGCGCGCCGCCTCGAGGAGGCGCAGTACATCACGTGCACCAAGCGCTTCGAGGGGCGCCGCCCGCGCACGGAGTACCGGCTGGCCGCCGCTGGACGCCGCGCGCTGCAGCGATACCTCGACCACATGGAAGCGCTCATCCAGGCCACGCGCGACACGATGCACAGGTGATGCTCCGGAGCGGCGCGCGCCCCGGCGCACGCCTTTTTTCGCGTCGTTTTACTTCATGAGGCAAAGTGCTTTGATACCCAACCCCGATCCCGCGCTCCACGTCGCCATCATCATGGACGGCAACGGACGGTGGGCCACCGCGCGCGGCCTCGGCCGCACCGCGGGGCACCGCGCCGGCGCGGACGCCGTCCGGCGCGTGGTGGAGCACGCGCCGGCCCTCGGCATCCGCACGCTCACCCTCTACGCGTTCAGCTCCGACAACTGGAGCCGGCCGTCGCGCGAGGTGACCGCGCTCATGCGCCTCTTCGGCATCTACCTGCGCTCCGAGACGCCGCGGCTCGCCGCGAACGGCGTGCGTCTCGGCGTCATCGGCCGGCGCGACCGGCTGCCGCTCGCGCTCCGCCGGGCGATGGAGCGCGCGGAGCGCGAGACCGAGGGCGGGCACGCGCTGCACCTCCGCCTCGCCATCGACTACTCCGCGCGCGACGCCATCGCCAGCGCGGCGCGACGCCTTCCGCCTGGCGAGGAGCTCACGCGCGAGCGCTTCGCGCGCCTGCTCGGCGAGTGCTACGCGCCCGGCGCCGAGGCGCCGGACGTGGACCTGCTCATCCGCACCGGCGGGGAGCGCCGCCTCAGCGACTTCCTGCTCTGGGAGTGCGCGTACGCGGAGCTGTACTTCACCGACTGCATGTGGCCCGACTTCGACGCCGCGGGGCTCGAGGCGGCGATCGCATACTTCCACACGCGGGAGCGCCGCTTCGGCGCGCTCCCCACCGCCGCCGCGAGCTGACGCGCGCACGCCAGGGGGTGCCGTTCATGACGTCAATCTCGATCGACGACGCGCGCGAGGGGCGCGCGCACCTGCTCCCACTCTGGAGCGCCGCCGCGCTCGTCGCCGCCCTCGGGGCCTGGATCTGCTTCATGGCGACGCCGGGGATCAACTGGGGGGTCTGGACCGCGGTCGTGGCGCTCGCCCTCGCGTGGGCCGCGCGCCGCGGCGCGGGGACGGTGGCGCCGGAGCCCGCCGCGCTCCTCGCCGTGGCCGTCATCCTCGCCGCGGGGGCGGCGGTGACCGCGGACGGGTTCTTCCACTTCCTCATCCTGGCCGGCACGACGACGCTCATGGCGGTCGCGCTGCTGCTCATCGATGGCGCGAGCGCGGAGCGGGCGGGGCTCGAGCTGATTCTGAAGGCGCCGCCGCTCGGCGCGATCCGGTGCGTGGGGGAGGCGGGGCGCCGCGCCGCCGAGGCGATGGAGGCGGTGAGCAGCGGGCGCGGGATCGCGGCGGCGCGCGGCACGGCGATCGCGATCCCCATCGTCGCCATCTTCGCGCTCCTGCTCTCGCAGGCCGATCCCACGCTCGCGCTGCTGCGCGACGATGTGGGGCGCGAGCTGTCGCAGCTCACCTTCCTCCCCCGTCTCATCTTCTTCGGCGCCCTCGGCGTGCTCACGCTCGGCGCCTACGGGATCGCGGAGCGTGCGTCCGCCGGCAGCGCGGAGAGGACGACTGCCCCGGCACGGACGGGAGCGTTGGCCGGGCTCCGGCTCGGCGACACCGAGCGCCTGATCGTGCTCGGATCGGTGTGCGCGCTGTTCGCGATCTTTCTCGTGCTCCAGCTCTCCTACCTGTTCGGCGATCCCGGCGCCGCGGCCGGGAGCGGGATGACCTACGCCGAGTACGCGCGGCGCGGCTTCGGCGAGCTGACGGTGGTGGCCTCGATGGCCACGCTGCTCGTGATCGTGCTCGACCGGTGCGGCGCGCCGGGGCGCCGGGAGGGGCTGGTGCGGCTGCTCGCGCTGGTGCTCATCGCGCTCGTGCAGCTCCTGCTCGACTCCGCCTACCGCCGCGTGACGCTCTACGAGCAGGCGTACGGCTTCACCGCCGCCCGACTGTACGCACAGACGTACATGGTTGTGGTGTCGCTCGCGCTCGTGGCGCTCGGCTACGAGGTGTGGGGGGGGATCGACGTGCGTCGCCTCGTGCGGCGAGCCGCCGTGCTCGCGACCTGCGCGCTGGTGGCGCTCACCTACTGGAACCACGAGGCCTGGATCGCGCGGCGGAACATCGCGAGGTGGGAGAGCACGGGGAAGCTGGACGTGAAATACCTGACGCAGCAGCTGTCGCCGAACGCGGTGCCGGCGATCGTGGCGGCCATTCCACGCCTCGGGCCGATCGAGGCTCAGCAGGTGCGCGAGGCGCTGCACGCACGGTACGTGAAGGGGAGGGGGCTGGGGGGGGAGCGGTGGTTCGAATGGAATGCTCGGGCGCGGGCGGCACGAAGGGCATTGGAGCAGGCGGGAGTGGGAGCTGGTCGCTAGAACCCCACGGAAGGACAGGACGCTGGTCGCCGGACCGGGTTCGCCTCATCCCACCATCCACCCGCTACCCCAGGTTCGTGTCCATCCTGATGGCCTACGTTCTCATCGTTGGGTGTCGAGTGCGGAGATCATGGGCGGACAGCCGTGGCGTGTATCTGGCAGTGTCCACGACGGACGTTCCACTCGTGGCTCGAGAAGTGGTGACGCGCGCAGCGTCCCCTCATCCGCCGCGCGCGAAGCGCCGATCGGTCCGGGTGCGGACGGCAGAGCACGCAGGAGCGCCACGTGGACCAGACGCGTGTGGAGACACGAAGTCGCGGCATGGGTCAGTCAGCTCCCGATGATCATCTCGTGCTACCCACGGCGCCGACGTCCGACCCTGATTGGGTGCTCGTCGAGGACGGCTTCCACCTCGCTCGCGAGCACGAGATCGAGTCGCTGTTCGCCGTGGCGAACGGCTACGTGGGAACGCGGGGATCGCTGGCCGAAGGAAGCTCGATGTCTGCTCCGGCCACGTTCATCGCCGGCGTGTTCGCTCTGCTCCCTCACTCGAGTGTCCCCGAGCTCGTGGTCGCCCCGGACTGGCCGAGACTGCACGCCATCGTGGAAGGACGCGAGATGAGGCTGGAATCCGGCGATGTCCTCGCGCATCGTCGCGTACTGGACATGCGGCAAGGCATCTTCTGGCGGGAGTGGCGCCACCGCGATGCCACCGGACACATCACCGGCGTCCTGGAGCTGCGCCTAGCGTCCCTGGCCGACCGACACGTGCTCGTCCAGGCGGTCGCGTTCACCCCGGAGAACTATGGCGGCCGAGTGGTGCTGGAAAGCAGCATCGATGGCCCGGCAGGGGAGGAGGGGCCCTCCGAGGACCGCCCGTTCGTGGCCGAACCCGGCGTGCCATCGTCCGCGTCTCCGGGCGCTCGGAACGACGCACCTCGCAACTCGGTGCTTCTGCTGCGCGTCGCCGGCACCCGCACCGAGGTCGCGTTCGCGGCCGCCGCCCAGCTCGTGCGAGTGGGCGACGATCGCGAGCTGCCATCAGTCGCCAGCGCTGTAGACGGCGTGCGCCATCGCTGGGCCGTGGACGTGCGGATCGGCCAGACGTATCGGCTCGACCGGGGCGTTTCCGTGTTCACCACCCGCGACACGCCCCGCCCCGCGGATGCGGCCGCGGCCCACATCGTGTCCTCGCTCGCGACGGGCGCGGTGGATCACCTCGTGACCGCGCACGTGAGCGCATGGGATGCGCGGTGGCGGACGTCGGACGTCGTGATCGAGGGCGACCTGGCGGCGCAACGCGCGCTTCGCTTCGCCGTCCATCACCTGATCGGCGCGGCCAATCCCGAGGATGAGTCGGTGTCCGTCGGCGCCCGGGCGCTCACCGGTCCCGGATACAAGGGTCACGTGTTCTGGGACACCGAGATCTTCATGCTGCCGTTCTACACGTTCACCCACCCGCCCTCGGCTCGCGCCCTGCTCATGTACCGCTATCACACGCTCCCGGCGGCGCGGGACAAGGCGGGGGCGGCCGGCTACCGCGGTGCGCTCTATCCCTGGGAGTCCGCGGACACCGGCGCGGAGGCGACGCCCCGTGTCGGACTGTTCCCGGACGGGACGGAGGTCGAGATCCTGACCGGCGTGGAGGAACACCACATCAGTGCGGACGTGGCCTACGCGGTGTGGCAATACTGGCAAGCGACGGGCGACGACGCGTTCATGCGCGCCGCCGGCGCGGAGATCGTGCTCGAGACCGCGCGGTTCTGGGCCAGCCGTGGCGCACTCGAGGCGGACGGGCGATATCACATCCGCCGCGTGATCGGGCCCGACGAGTACCACGAGAGCGTGGATGACGACGCGTACACCAATCTCATGGCCCAGTGGAATCTCGAGCGCGGAGTCGAGCTCGCACAGCGTTTCGCGACTCGCTGGCCGACGCGGTGGCGCGACCTCGTCCGAGCATTGGCGCTGACCGCGGCCGAGTTGCGCGAGTGGCAGCGGTTGGCGGAGGCGATGTACACCGGCTTCGATCCCGAACGGGGGCTGTACGAGCAGTTCGCCGGCTACTTCGACCTCGAGGACATCGACCTCACGGAGTACGAGCCACGCACGGTTCCCATCGATGTGCTCCTCGGGCGGGAGCGGGTCCAGCAATCGAAGGTGATCAAGCAGGCCGATGTCATCATGGCGATCCATCTCCTATGGGATCGCCTCCCCGCCGCGGTACGCGAGGCGAACTTCCGCTACTACGAACCGCGGACCAGCCACGGAAGCTCTCTGAGTCCCGCCATCCACGCCCTCGTCGCCGCCCGATTGGGTGATGCTGCCCTCGGCGCGCGCTACTTCTACCAGGCCGCCGACATCGACCTCGCGAACAACATGGGGAATGCCGCCGACGGTGTGCACGCGGCGGCGCTCGGCGGCCTGTGGCAGGCTGCGGTGTTCGGTTTCGCCGGTGTGCGTCCGCGGGGGACCGGGCTGGTCATGGATCCCAGATTACCGCCGGAGTGGCGTGCGCTGCGCTTCCCGATCCGGTGGCGTGGGGGGACGCTGAGCGTGACCGTGGCTGGGAATCCGTTGCGGACCGAGGTCCAGCTCGAGGGAGCAGGGAGCGTGGCACTCGCGTTGGCCGACGGACCCGTCGCGCGGCTCGTCCCCGGCCGCAGATACGAGAGCGCGCGAACGTCCGGCGACTGGGGACGCTGGCGGGAGCGTGCCACGTGACTCCCCCGACTGTTCTCGTGCCCCTGGACGGCACGCAGCGGGCGACCGTCGCGCTCCCCGTGGCGCGAGTGTTCGCCGATCTCGCAGGTGCCACGCCGCACATCGTGCACGTCGGAGAGCGGATGGCTCATCCCGGCGCGGTGGCCGCGACGCTCGGCCTCACGCCGGAGCAGATGCACGGCTGCGTGCTCGACCTGGCGGCCGGACCGCCCGCCGCGCGAATCGTCGAGCTGGCCGGCGAGCTTCGGAGCGTTTTCATCGTCCTCTGCACTCACACGGCGAGCGACAAGACACGGGGCGCCCTCGGCCGGGTCGCCGAGGAGGTGCTGCGCAACGCCCCATGCCCCGTCGTGCTGGTGCAACCAGAACGGGGATCCGGGCCCTGGGAGCTTCGCACGATCCTGCTCCCGCACGACGGCACGCCGACCACCGCGGCCGCCGTGGCGCCCGTCGTGGACCTCGCCGTCCGAGCAGGCGCGGAGCTCGTCGTGCTCCACGTCGCCGCGCCGAGAGCGCGATCCCCGGCGGAGCCGGGGACGCTCGGCGTGCCGCGCTACGTGGACCAGCCGCAGCACGAGTGGTCGAACTGGACACGCGAGTTTCTGGCGCGGCTCAGGGCGCTCAGTCATTGCCCGGCCGGCATTCGGCTCCGGCTCGTCCTCGGCACGGGCGAGCCGGGAGCGGCGATCGTGTCCGCGGCGGCGCGGGGGTGCCATCTAGCGGTGCTCGCCTGGCACGGCATCCTCGACGCGGAGCATGGCGCGACGGTGAAGACGGTGATCCGGGATGCCGCCTGCCCCGTGCTCGTGCTCCGCGTCGAATCGTAGTAGCGGAGGCCAACATGTCGTCATCGTCGGAACGTGCGGGCCCTGACGCCGCCGTCTTCGATCTCGACGGCGTGCTCACCTTCACCGCCCGCGTGCATGCGGCGGCGTGGAAGGAGGTCCTCGATGCGTATCTCCGTTCGCGTGAGGTGCGCGACGGCGAGCCGTTTCGGCCGTTCGACGCCGATGCGGACTATCGTGCCTACATCGATGGCCGCCCGCGAGCCGACGGGATGAGGACGTTTCTCGCCGCGCGCGGCATCGGGCTTCCAGAGGGCGAGCCCTCGGATCCACCAGGGCGGGAAACGATCAACGGGCTCGGTAACCGCAAGAACGTGGTCTTCCGCGAGCGGGTCGAGCGAATGGGGGTCGATGTCGATCACCACGCGGTCGATTTCGTGCGCGAGCTGCGCACCGGTGGTGTGCGCGTGGGTGTCGCCACATCGAGCAGGAACGCAGAGCTGATCCTCGATCGCGCTGGCATCTCCGATCTCTTCTCGGCGCGAGTGGACGGCGTTCTGAGCGAGCGACTCGCCCTCGCCGGCAAGCCGCGGCCGGACATCTTTCTCACGTGCCTCGAGCTGCTCGGGGTGACGGATGCGACCCGCGCGCTGGTCACCGAGGACGCGATCGTGGGTGTGGAGGCAGGACGATTGGGCGGCTTCGGGCTCGTGCTGGGTGTGGATCGGGGAGGCAATGGGGGAGCCCTGCGCGAGCACGGCGCGGACTGGGTCATCCGCGACTTCAGTGAGATCTCACTGAGTGACGTCGTGTCGTACTTCGCGGACCGGCGGCGCGACGAACCGAGGCGACATCGTCTGGCCGGATCTGGGGAGTGACGTGCGTGGTGAGGTGTTCGTGGTAGCCCGGCACGCTCCCGGGTGCTCGATACCGGCCCACGTGGAGACGCCGAGCGGCGCCCGAGGAGACGACGCCGCGCTCGCCCCGCCAGGTGCGGCGATCCAGTCGCCAAGCAGCATGTCCTGATCTTCAGGACGGGCACCGGTTAGATTGCGGAGGACCCGAGAAACTCTCCCATGGATCAGCCGCCTGTTGCCCACCCCCCCGAAACCGTCGAGGGGTGGTACGCCCTTCACCAGATCTACGCCCCTCCCGCCGCCGAGCCTGACGAGTCGGCGAGTGCGTCGGCGCGGGAAGCGTTGCGCGAGCTCGCGTGTCCCCCCGACGGCGGGTGGACCGCCACCGCGTCGCTCATCGGATCGCGCGGAGACCTGATGGTGATGCACTTCCGCCCCACGCTCGACGAGCTCGGCGAAGCGCAGCGGAGGCTCGAGCGGGAACCGGCCTTCCGCGCGCGGCCGCTGGTGTACTCGTTCCTGAGCGTGACCGAGGCGGGGCTCTACCACATCACCGCGCAGCTCGCGAAGGCGGCGGCGGAGCGGGGCGGGGCAGTGGGGGACGACGAGTACAAGCAGGCGCTCGCGGCGCGTGTGGAGGCGGAGACGTCGAGCCCGCACGTGCGACGGCGGCTCTACCCGCAGCTCCCGGCGGACATGCCGTACGTCTGCTTCTACCCCATGTCCAAGCGCCGCGACGCGGGACAGAACTGGTACACCCTCGGGCTCGACGAGCGGAGCCGGTTGATGTACTCGCACGGCCTCACCGGCCGCCGCTACGCTGGGCGGGTGCTCCAGATCATCACCGGCGCCATCGGCCTCGACGCCTGGGAGTGGGGGGTCACCCTCTTCGCGCGCGACCCGCTCGACTTCAAGAAGCTCGTCACGGACATGCGGTTCGACGAGGTCTCGGCGAAGTATGCGGAGTTCGGGGATTTCTACGTTGGGCGGATCGCGGGATCGTGAGGTGGGGTGCGGGGCGCGGGGCGCGGGGTGCGGGTAGGACAATGATTTGCGACATGGGGCCGGCATGCGCCGGCCCCATGTCGCGTTCAATGTTACCCGCGCCCCGCGTCCCGCGCACCGCGCCCCGCCTCCTCGGCCGCTCGCTTCTGCTGCTCCGCCTGCGCCGCCCCGATCTCCTCCCGCGCCACCGTCAGCACCCGGTCCTGCACCGCGATCGCCGAGCCATGCTGCGGGTACGTCCACCAGCGGAGGCGGAGTGTGACGTTGGCCATGTCGAACTTCACCAGCAGCACTTCCGGCGCGGGGGCGTGGGTGACGCCGTCCACCTGCTCGATGCGCTGGACGAGGCGCTCCTTCAGGCGGCCGATGTCGAGGGTGGCTGGGACGGCGACATCGAACTCGCTGCGGCGGGTGAGGAAGGCGGTGTTCACCGTCACCGACTTCGTGAACAGATCGGCGTTGGGAACCACCACGCGCCGGTGATCGTACGTGGTGATGAGGGTGGCGCGCGTCTGGATGTCCTCCACCGTCCCCTCGTAGGCGTCGACCACGATCTGGTCGCCGATGTCGAACGGGTCGGTGATGAGGAGGAGGAGACCGGCCAGGAAGTTCTGG
>CAMLEQ010000017.1 GCA_946479015.1 uncultured Gemmatimonadota bacterium
TCGACGACCTCGCCGCGCTGCGCGAGCGCTGGGAGGAGACCATCGCCGAGCGCGCGGAGTTCATCGATGCGCTCGAGGAGATGGACCTCGCGCGTCCCCTACCCTTCATCACGCGCAAGGGAGACGCGTTGGAGCTCTCGCTCGGGCAGACGCTGCTGCACGTGGCGAATCACTCCACCTACCATCGCGGCCAGGTGGCCACGCTCACGCGCCAGGTGGGCGGTGAGCCGGTGGGGACGGACATGACGCTCTTCCAGCGGGAGTGGAACGCGGGGCGCGCGAGGTGAGATGCGCGCGGGCCCGCGCCTCCCGGGAGGAGGGCGGGCCCGCACGAGCATGACCCGGCTGGGACTCGAACCCAGGACCTACGGATTAAAAGTCCGTTGCTCTACCAACTGAGCTACCGGGTCTCACGGCAGACACTCTGGAGTGGACATCACGCTGTAAGCTAGCGACCTGGAGGCGCCGCGCCACCTCTCGAGGGGGTGAGCAGAGACATGCCACCTCTGCGCCTCGCGGGCGTAGAACCCTCCGTGTCCACCGATTCCCCCGACACCCACCACGGAGCTCGCCCGATGTACGCGGCGATCGAGGCCGTGCTCGCGCACCAGGAGGGGGCGTTCCCGGCTCACCTCCGCGTCGAGACGCGTCCGCTGCACGGCGGGCTGGAGGCCACGAGCATCGACCGGATCACGGCACGGTACCGCGACGCCCGGAGTCGTGAGCGCGTCGCTCACCTGGTCGTGAAGCGCCTGGCCGGCACGGCGATGCGCGAGGCGGGCATCTACGAGCGGGTCGTGGCGACACACGCAGCCGATCTCGCGCCGCGCATCTACCACGTGCAGCGACTCGAGCCTGAACGGGCCGCCATCTACATGGAGGCGCTGCGCCCCGCCCGTGCGTGGCCCTGGCGGGAGCGACACGCCGCGCAGCGCGTGCTCGAATGCGTCGCCTCGCTCCACGCGCGCACGGTCGGCCTGGAGTTGATCGCCACGCTCCCCGCCTGGGACTACGAGGCGGAGCTGCAGCGCACGGCGGCCCTCACGCTCGAGCGACTCGAGCGACTCCGCCGGCGGCCGACGCTCTGGCGCTTCCGGGACGCGCTGCGCCGGACGCGACGACTGGTCGATGCGCTTCCCGCGCTCCGGCGAGAGCTGCTCTCGCATCCCGCGTTCGGCAGCGCCATCGTGCACGGAGACCTGCATTCGGGGAACGTGCTGCTACGCCGACGTGCAGGGCGGCTCGTGCCCGTCCTGCTGGACTGGGGGCGTGCACGCGTGGGCTCTCCTCTCGAGGATGTGAGCTCCTGGCTGCAATCGCTCGGCACGTGGGAGCCGGAGGCTCGGCGGCGTCACGACACTCTGCTCGCGAGCTATCTCTCGGCCCGCGGCATGGAGCCGCGCATGGACACCGGCATCAGGGCCGCCTACTGGCTGGCCGGCGCCTCGAACGCGCTCGCCGGCGCGCTGCTGCACCACCTCTCGGTGGTGCTGGACGAGCAGGTGCCCGGCGCCAGGCGCGCGAGCGCCGCGGCGCTGGCCGGCGAGTGGGTCCGGGTCCTTCGACGTGCGGACTTCTTCTGGAGCTGATGGTCCGAGCGCGTCCGCCACCTCATCCTTCAGCCGAATCGAGATGCGAGCGATCGTCGAAGACGAGCACCGTCGCCACGCCATGCCGCCACGCGATCTCCGTCAGCGACGCGTTGCCTGGGCGGTACAGATCCCACCGCGCCGCACCGGCGCCGTGCACCGCGCCGAGCACCTGACTGATGACTCCCGCATGGGTGATCAGCGCGATGCGCTCGCCGCGATGCGCCAGCGCCAGCGCGTGAATCGCGCGGAGGCACCGGCAGCGGAGCTCGCGATAGCTCTCTCCCGCCGGCCAGCGGAAGCGGTCGTCGTCGTGTCGCAGATTGGCGGCCCACAGCTCGGGGTATCGTTCGCGGACCTGCGTCAGCGGCAGCCCGTCCAGCTCGCCGCAGTCGATCTCCTGGAGGGCGCGGCAGACCCGCACGGGGCCGAGTCCCACGTCGGCCAATGCGGCGGCGGTGTCGTACGCCCGGCGCAACGGGCTCGAGTAGATGGCGGCGAACGGGGGGCCGCGACGCAGCCGAGCCCGCAGGCGGCGGATCTCGTCGTGGCCGCGCGCCGTCAACGGCACATCGGTCCGGCCGCTCAGGCGGTCGCCGCCATCGCCGCCGCTCGCGGAGGCACCGTGTCGAATCAGCATCAGTCGCGTGATCACCGGCGCTCCCGCTCCATGTCGCGTGACAGCAGCGATTCCGCCATCTTCGCGCCATCGCGTGCAGTGCCACTCGCCGGAACAGGAGGTCGGTAGATGACCGAAACGGATCGACCGCCCTCGACTGCAGCCGCCACCGTCGGACCTCCGCCGGCCGAGCCGCTCGTCGAGCGGCTCCTCGCGCCGTTCCGCCGCTTCGCGAGCATCACGTCGGCCGGCGGGATCGTTCTCCTCGGCACGACGGTCGTCGCGCTCGCGTGGGCGAACTCGCCGTGGGCGGACGGCTACCGGCATCTCTGGGAGATGCCGCTGATGCTCGGCATCGGCGGATGGAGCATGCGCGCGACGCTGCACCTGCTGATCAACGACGGCCTCATGGCCGTCTTCTTCTTCCTGGTGGGGCTGGAGATCAAGCGCGAGGTGCTGGCCGGCGAGCTCAAGTCGCTGCGCACCGCCGCGCTGCCGATGCTCGCCGCCCTCGGCGGCATGATCGCGCCCGCCGTGCTGTACGCCGTCGTCAACGTCGGCGGACCCGGCGCGCCGGGGTGGGGGATCCCGATGGCGACGGACATCGCGTTCGCGCTCGGCGTGCTGGCGCTCCTCGGCGAGCGGGTGCCGGTGGGGCTCAAGGTGTTCCTCGCCGCCCTCGCGATCGTCGACGACATCGGCGCGGTGCTCGTGATCGCGCTGTTCTACTCGAGCGGCGTGTCGTGGGTAGCGCTCGGCGCCGCGGCCGCGTTGCTGCTCGTCGCGGCGGGAGCGAACCTCGCCGGCGTCCGACGCCCCTGGGCCTACGGCCTGCTCGGGCTCGCGCTCTGGGTCGCCGTGCTCGCGTCGGGGGTGCACGCCACGATCGCCGGCGTGCTGCTGGCGATGGCCATCCCCGTCCGGACCCGGATCGACGAGCCGGTGTTCCTCGCCAGCGCCCGACGCGCGCTCGGCGACTTCGACGCGGCCGCCGTGGTGACGGCGACGGCCCCCGACACGACCGTGCTGTCGAACACCGAGCACCACACCGCGCTCGAGGAGCTCGAGACGCTCACCGAGCAGGCGCAGCCCCCGCTCGTTCGCATGGAGCACGCGCTGCAGGGCATCGTGGCGTTCGGCATCATGCCGCTCTTCGCGCTCGCCAACGCCGGCGTGGCCCTGAGCGGCGGCGCCGTGCGCGAGGCGGTGGCGCATCCCATAACGATGGGCGTGATGCTGGGACTCGTGATCGGCAAGCCGCTCGGCATCACCGGTCTCGCGTGGCTCGCCGTGCGAACGGGGATCGCCGCCCTGCCTCGCGGCGTCTCGTGGTCCATGATCGCCGGTGCGGGAGTGCTCGGCGGCATCGGATTCACCATGGCGCTCTTCATCGCGGGGCTCGCGTTTCCCGACGGCGCACTGCTGGAGGCGGCGAAGCTCGGGATCCTCGCGGCGTCCACGCTCGCCGGCGTGACCGGCTGGCTCCTCCTGCGACGCCGTCCCGGGGAGTCATGACGCTCCGCGGTGGCAGCGCGGGCTGGCGGAGCCGGCCACCGGGCCTCGTTGGAACAGTGTTCCGTAGCGGATCCTCCAGTCCCGGCGCCCGCGATCGAGCGGCTCCGGGGCCCAGTACGACCGAGGCCACCGGCGCAGCGCGTGCGCATCTCCCTCGTACAGCTCCTCGATCCGATCGGCGACGGGCTCGAGCCCCAGCGCCTTGACCACGCGCGTCTTCACGTCGAGATCGATTCCCTGCACCAGGAGATGTCCGCCGGGGAGCAGGAGCCGCGCGATGTTGCGCAGGCCGGCCTCCGCCTCGGCATCCTGGAAGTGGCAGAGAATGTTGTTGGCGATCACGACATCCTGCGGGCCGATCCGCTGGAGTAGCGATGGATCGAGCACATTCCCCTCGACCCACCGCGTGCCTGCGGCGACCCACGGCTGGACTACCAGCGTCTCGCCATCCACCTCGAACAGGCCGCGACACGCGAGCTCGTCGATCTCGGCCGCGCTCAGCCGTTGCACCTCGCGTCCCGTGCGCGGATAGCACCCGGAGCGCGCCACGGCCAGCGCGCGCGCGGAGATGTCCACCCCCGTCGCCTCGATGCCCACGTCGGGGCATGCGCTGCGGATCATCCAGAGCGCCGAATACAGCTCCGCGCCCGTGCTGCATCCGATGGAGGCCACGTGGAACGTCGCGGTGGCGGCCCACCGGAGCGCGATGTCTCGCACGACCTCGCACTGCACGCGATTCCGGAGGAAGAACGTGTGCTCGTCGCCTGGGCGCCGGCGCTCCCGCGCGCAGTGCCAGCGCTGCACGTACGCTCCGCACACGCGCGCGAACCGGGACGAGCGGTGGCGCACGAAGATCCACTGCGATGCCAGCTCGCGCGCGCGCCGCGGATACCCTCGCGCGCTCTCGGAGAAGGTGAGCGTGTTCCAGAGAATCCGCAGGACCCGTTGGACCGAACGCGCACTGCGGCGCGGAATGGACGAGACGGAAGCCATGGCGCGAGCCCTCCAGCATACACCGAGCGATCGCCACGCGGCGGGCGCTGGAGCGCGGCCGGCATTGCGGCGCGCGCGGGCATCCGCCATCAAATTCCGCCTATACTCTGTCCGATGCTGCGGCGAGGCAAGCTGGTCGCGCGACTCTCGCCGGCGTGCCCGGCCGGGAACGTCCCGTCACGCCGGCCCGCGCGCGCGGCGGAACTCGACGTTCCCGCACGTCGGGCACGCGTGCGTCTCCTCCACGATCCCGCCGAGCGCGGCGTCGATGTCCGGCGCATCGCGGCGGCTCGATGTCTCCACGAGCTTGTCCGCGTGGTGGTTCATCGCCGTGCCGCACCGGGGACAGGGCATCGGCCGTGTGGTCGCGGTCATGGTGCGCTCCCGCGCTGCGCTCAGGTGAGCGGAATGGTCTCGCGGCCGGTGCGGAGCGTCCGCGCCATCCACACCAGCTCGTCGAGGAACTTGTCGGTGCGCCGCACGAAGGCGTCCTCGACCAGCAGGCCGGCGTCGTCGAACACACGCCCCACGTTGCCGATGTTCACGTCCCAGAAGATCGTCACCAGCCCGAGCTCGCGAAGCACCGGGAGGAGACTCTGGATCACGCGCGTGCCGCCGAAGCTTCCCGCCGAGACGGCCACGATGCCGGCGGCCTTGTGGATGTACTCTTTCAGGCAGCTGTCGAGGACGTGCTTGAGAAGGCCGGGGAAGCTGTGATTGTACTCCGGGGCGACGATCACGATGGCGTCGGCGCGGAGCATGGCCTCGCCGTATTCCGGGCTGCGCACCCCCTCCCCCGCATCGTCCACCGGCAGCGGGAGCCGGGAGATGTCGATCACGTCGGTGGCGATGCCGTCGCGCAGGCGGATGCGATCCGCCACGAAGCGCGCCGCGTGCGCGCTCATGCGCCCCTTGCGCGTGGTCCCCAGCACTACGGGGATGGAGAGCGGGCGGGCCAACGGCGACGCGAGCGGACTCGGCTCCGCCCGCGCGCCGGCACTCCATGGAGAGGACGTCGGGATGGTCACGGAAATGCCTCCTCGGTGGGAGTGCCGCGCGTGGGATGCTGCCGGTAACGACACCAGCGCGGAGAGAGTTCCCACGCGAGATGCGCGCGCCGCGCGATCGGGCGGGAACCAGCGACCTGGGCGGGACATTTCCCCGTCGACGGCTTCATTCACCTACGAGGAACCCGCAGATGGACATTGGCTTCATCGGTCTCGGCGCCATGGGCAAGGGGATGGCGACCAACCTGATCAAGGCCGGGCATCGCGTGCGCGTGTGGAACCGCACGCGTGGCCCGGTCGACGAGCTCGTGGCGCTGGGCGCGGTGCCCGCGACGAGCCCGAGCGACGCGTTCGCCGGCGAAGCGGTGCTCTCGATGCTCGCCGACGACGCCGCGGTGCGTTCGGTGGTCGTGGAGAGCGGAGTGCTCGACCGCGCGCCGTCGGGGCTCGTGCACGTCAACCTGGCCACCATCTCCGTCGCACTGGCGCGGGAGCTCACGGAGCTGCACCGCGCTCGCGGCGTGGGGTACGTGGCCGCGCCGGTGTTCGGCCGTCCCGACGTGGCGGCCGCGGGGAATCTCCAGGTCGTTGCCGCGGGCGAGACGGGGGCGGTGGAGCGCGTGCAGCCGCTGCTCGATGCCATCGGACAGAAGACCTGGCGCATGGGCGCGGAGCCGTACCGCGCGAACGTGACCAAGCTCGCGGGGAATTTCATGATCGCCTCCGCCCTCGAGGCGATGGCGGAGGCGGCCGCGATGTCCCGGGGAAACGACCTGGCGGAGGACGAGCTGCTGGAAGTGCTCACGGGCGCAGTGTTCACCGCACCGCTGTACCGGAACTACGGCGGACTCATCGCCGAGCGACGGTACGAGCCCGCGGGGTTCAAGTTGGCGCTTGGCCTGAAGGACGTGCGCCTCGCGCTCGCGGCGGGGGAGTCGGTGAGCGCGCCGATGCCGCTCGCGAGCCTGATCCGCGACAACATGCTCGATGCGATCGCGCACGGCGACGGCGACCGGGATTGGGCATCCCTGGCGAGGGTGGCTTTGCGGCGGGCGGGGTTCGACGGGCAAGCCTGACGCGGCGCATGTGACGCATCGCGCCCGTCGCGGCGCGCGCTCCCACGCGCGCGCCGCGCTCGCCCGGCGCCGCCCCCCGGTGCTCAGGTAGTCGCCAGCGGCGGCGAGACGGCGGGGTGCGACCCCTTCGCCGCGAACGCCTCCACGAACCGCTTCACCTGCTCCCAGTCGGTGAACTCGTGGTCGTGCGTGGTGTCGGTGGGCCCCCCCTCCTTCCGCGAGATCCGCTTCAACAACCAGCGTGTGAGGGGCGAGTACTTCGAGTACGCCATCGCGCCTCCCACGGTCTCCGTGAGCGCCGGCCGCCAGCCGGTCTCGCGGAGGAGCTCGTCCACGCACCGTCGCGCGGCGGCGCGCGACGCCTCGTCGCGGCTCGCCGCGGAGCCGCTGACGGAGAAGAACGCCGAGGGCATGGCATTGAGCTCATCGCGGTGCGTGCGCACGAACCGGCGGACGGACCGCTGATGATGGCCGTAGATGATCGAGCCGCCCACGATGACCCCATCGAAGTTCCTGGGCACGAGCATGGGCTGGAGGTCATCCGCGTTCTCGACCACGACGGTGTCGCCGGCGGACGTGAGCAGGTCGGCGATGCGGCCGGCGACCTTGGCGGTCTGCCCGTACCTGGTGCCGTAGACGATGAGAATGCGCCGTCCGGGCATGGGGTCCTCCCGTGAATGCTGCCTCCATCATGATGCACCCGAGCGCGCGATGCACGTCGTGGAATTGCCGCATCGCGAGTCCGGCCGCTGCCCACGCGGGCGGGACCATGGCGGGGCGCGCGCGAATCCCGGCATTCCCTTACATCGGTGGCGGGCAACCCCCAATGGACGACGCCGGCGCGCGATCGTAGCCATGGAGCACGCGCCACGATGTCGGCGCGAGACAGGAGGTACCCATGTTCGCGAACGTCGCGATCGTCGCCGCGCAGGGGCGCTGGTGGTGCCCCATGTGCGGCGGGGGCGGTGGGATGGGCGGGTGGATGCTGCTCGCCTGGGGGTTCTGGCTCGTCGTGTTCGTGGGGATCGCGGTGGCGCTGTCGCGCATGCTCGGCGGGCGCGGCGGGCGCACCGGCGACGGTGAGGGGTCGGCCACGCCGGGGCCCGACCGCGCCGAGCAGATCCTGAAGGAGCGCTACGCACGAGGGGAGATCGACCAGTCGAGCTACCGGCGCATGCTCGACGACATCCACGGTGCGCCGCACGCGTGATCCGCGCGCGGATCGAGGTCACTTCCGCTGGAGGTCGCCGCCCATGTCCGTATCGCTCGCCCGGACCGTCCTCGCCCCATCGCGCGGCGTGATCCACAAGGAGACATCCGGCTGGACGGTCGCGCCGAACATGCCCGACTACGCGAGCGCGCGCGCCGCGTTCTCGTGGAGCGCGGCGCTCCACGAGGAGCTGTCCGGCCTCCCCGGCGGCGCCGGGCTGAACATCGCGTACGAGGCGGTGGATCGGCACGCCACCGGCGAGCGCGCAGCGCGGCTCGCGCTGCGCTGGCTGGGCCGACATGGCGCGCGCCTCGACTTCACCTACGGCGACCTCGCGCGACTCACCAACCGGTTCGCCAACGTGCTCGCCGCGCTGGGCGTGCAACGAGGCGAGCGCGTGTTCGCGCTCGCCGGGCGCATCCCCGAGCTCTACATCGCGGCGCTCGGCACGCTCAAGTACGGCGCCGTGTTCTCGCCGCTCTTCTCCGCCTTCGGGCCGGAGCCGATCCGGACCCGCCTGTCGCTCGGTGACGCGAGCGTGCTCGTGACCACGCGCACGCTCTACCGCCGGAAGGTGGAGCCGATCCGCGACCGGCTGCCGCGACTGACACACGTGCTGCTGGCGCCGGAGGACGGCGCGTCGGCGGACGTCGCCGGCACCCGGGATCTCGCCGCGCTCATGGACTCGGCGAGCGACGCGTTCGCCGTCCCGCCCACCGACGCCGAGCAGATGGCGCTCCTCCATTTCACGAGCGGCACCACCGGGACGCCCAAGGGCGCCGTGCACGTGCATCGCGCGGTGCTCGCGCACCACGTGACGGGGAAGCTCGCGCTGGACTTCCACCCCGACGACATCTTCTGGTGCACTGCCGATCCCGGCTGGGTCACCGGCACCTCGTACGGGATCATCGCCCCGCTCACCAACGGCATCACGTCCATCGTCGACGAGGCGGACTTCGATGCCGCGCGCTGGTACGGGATCCTCGAGCGCGAGCGCGTGACCGTGTGGTACACGGCGCCCACCGCGGTGCGGATGCTCATGAAGGCGGGCGCGGAGATGCCGAAGCAGTTCGACCTGAGCCGGCTCCGTCTCATCGCCAGCGTGGGGGAGCCGCTCAACCCCGAGGCCGTGGTGTGGGGCCAGGAGGCGCTCGGCCGCCCCATCCACGACAACTGGTGGCAGACGGAGACCGGCGGGATCATGATCGCGAACTTCGCGAGCATGCCCATCCGCCCCGGCTCCATGGGGCGCCCGCTCCCCGGGGTGGACGCCGCCATCGTGCGACGCACGGCAGACGGAGCGGAGGTGGTGACGGAGCCCGGGCGGCAGGGAGAGCTCGCGCTCCGGCCGGGGTGGCCGTCGATGTTCCGCGGCTATCTCCACGACGACGAGCGCTACCGCAAGTGCTTCGCCGGCGGGTGGTATCTCACCGGCGACCTCGCGCGCGTGGATGCGGATGGCTACTTCTGGTTCGTGGGACGCGCCGACGACGTGATCAAGTCCTCGGGGCATCTGATCGGGCCGTTCGAGGTGGAGAGCACGCTGCTGGAGCACCCCGCCGTGGCCGAAGCGGCGGTGATCGGCATTCCCGATCCGGTCGCCGGCGAGGTGGTGAAGGCGTTCGTGGCGCTGAAGAGCGCGTACACTCCGGACGATGCGCTCCGGCGCGACCTCCTCGCGCTCGCGCGCACGCGCCTCGGCGCCGTGGTCGCCCCCAAGGAGATCGCGTTCCTGGACGCGATTCCGAAGACGCGCAGCGGCAAGATCATGCGACGGCTGCTCCGTGCGCGCGAGCTCGGCCTCCCGGAGGGGGACATCTCCACGCTCGAGGGAGGCGCGTGATGACCGCGCCCGCGACGACCCGGATCGAACCCACCACCCCAGATGCCGCCCACGCGCTGCACCTGCTGCGCGAGATGCTGCGCATCCGCCGGCTCGAGGAACGGTGTGCGGAGCTGTACACCAGGGAGAAGATTCGCGGCTTCCTGCACCTGTACATCGGCGAGGAGGCGGTGGCCGTGGGCGTGATGCAGGCGCTTCGCCCCGAGGACGCGGTGGTGGCCACCTACCGCGAGCACGGCCACGCGCTGGCGCGCGGGCTGTCCGCGCGCGCGATCCTGGCGGAGATGTTCGGGAAGGTGGAAGGGTGCAGCGGGGGTCGCGGAGGCTCCATGCACCTCTTCGATGCCGGCACCCGCTTCTTCGGCGGCAACGCGATCGTCGGCGGCGGGCTTCCGATCGCCACCGGACTGGCACTCGCGGATGCCTACCTCGGACGTCGGAGGGTGACGGCGTGCTTCTTCGGCGACGGCGCCGTGGCCGAGGGCGAATTTCACGAGTGCCTCAACCTCGCGGCGCTGTGGGCGTTGCCGGTGCTCTTCTGCTGCGAGAACAACCTCTACGCGATGGGCACCGCGCTCGCGCGAGCGCAGTCGGAGACCGACATCGCGCGCAAGGCGGCGAGCTACCGCGTGCCGGCGAGCGCGGTGGACGGGATGGACGTGCGGGCCGTGGAGGAGGCGGCGCGGCACGCGGCGGACGAGGTGCGCGCCGGCCACGGGCCGCGGCTGCTCGAGCTGCGCACGTACCGCTTCCGGGCGCACTCGATGTTCGACCCCGAGCTGTACCGCGCGAAGGGGGAGGTGGAGACGTGGAAGGCGCGCTGCCCGATCGCCGCGTGGAGTGCCGTGCTGCGCGAGCGCGGAGTGCTCGGCGCTGACGCGCTCGCGTCGATGGAGGCGGAGATCGCGCGCGAGCTCGATGACGCGGTGGCGTTCGCCGAGGCGGGACGGTGGGAGCCGGTGGAGACGCTCGGCCGCCACGTGTACGCGGAGGCACCGGGATGAGCACCATCGTGGAGCGTGATGCGCTTCAGGGCGCGGCTCCGCGTGCGCCGCGCGTTCGCGCTACATATCGCGAGGCGGTCCGGGAGGGAATCCGCGATGCGCTGCGCCGCGATCCGCGCGTCTTCCTCATGGGGGAGGACGTGGGGCGCTACGGCGGGTGCTACGCCGTGACGAAGGGTCTGCTCGAGGAGTTCGGCGACGAGCGGATACGCGACACGCCGCTCTCGGAATCGGCGTTCGTGGGCGCGGGGATCGGCGCGGCGCTCGGCGGCGCGCGCCCGATCGTGGAGATCATGACGGTCAACTTCAGCCTGCTCGCGCTCGACCAGATCCTGAACAACGCCGCCACGCTCTGCCACATGTCGGGCGGACAGTTCAACGTCCCCCTCGTGATCCGCATGGCCACGGGGGCGGGGCGCCAGCTCGCGGCGCAGCACTCGCACAGCCTGGAGGGGTGGTACGCGCACATCCCGGGGCTCAAGATCCTCACCCCCGCCACGCTCGAGGATGCGCGCGGCATGCTCTGGCCGGCGCTCGAGGATCCGAATCCCGTGCTCATCTTCGAGCACGCGACGCTGTACAACATGGAGGGGGAGATCGCCGTCGATGCCGGCCCGGTGCCCATCGACCGTGCCGCGATCCGGCGAACCGGCACCGACGTCTCACTGATCACGTACGGCGGCACCGTGCACAAGGCGCTCGCCGCCGCGGAGGAGCTCGCGGCCGCCGGCATCTTTGCCGAGGTGCTCGACCTGCGGACGCTGCGCCCGCTCGACGCCGGCGCGATCCTCGCCTCCGTGCGCCGCACGCACCGCGCGGTGATCGTGGACGAGGGATGGCGGAGCGGCGGGATCGGCGCGGAGGTGAGCGCACGCATCACCGAAGGTGCGTTCTACGAGCTCGACGCGCCGGTGGCCCGCATCTGCTCCGCGGAAGTCCCCATGCCGTATCCCCGCCACCTGGAGCAGGCGGCGCTCCCCCAGCCGGCCGCGATCGTGGAGACCGTGCGCGCGATGATGGGCGGGGGGCGGCCGTGAGCGAGTTCCGGATGCCCTCGTTGGGCGCGGACATGGACTTCGGCACGCTGGTGGAGTGGCGCGTGAAGCGCGGCGACCAGGTGAAGCGCGGCGACATCATCGCCGAGGTGGAGACGGAGAAAGGCGTGATCGAGGTCGAGGTGTTCGAGGCGGGCGTGGTGGAGGAGCTGCTGGTGCAGCCGCCGGCGAGAGTGCGCGTGGGTGCCGTGCTCGCGCGGCTCGGCGATGGCGTGGAGAGGCCGGCGACGCCCGAGCCGCCCGTGCCCGCGCCGGGCGTGACCGCACCGGGCGTGACGGCGCCGGCCGTGCCGCAGCCGGCCATCCCCGCGCCCTCCGCGCCCGCGCCGCGCGCGGTGCGGGCATCGCCGCTCGCGCGGCGGGTGGCGGAAGCGCTGGGTGTGGACCTGGAGCGCATCACCGGCACGGGCGAAGAGGGCGCCATCACGCGGGCGGACGTCGAGGCCGCGGCGGCGCGGGGCGCCGCGCCGGTCGTGCCGGTCGTGCCGGTCGTGCCGAGTGCGCCGCCGACCGCCGCGCCGCGTGCACCGGAGGGGGCCGCAGCCGCGATGCGACAGGCCATCGCCGCCGCGGTGACGCGCGCCCACCGCGAGATCCCGCACTACTACCTCGCCGCGGAGATCTCGCTGCGGCGCGCCACCGCGTGGCTGGCCGAGCGCAACGCGCCGCGCCCGCCCGCCGAGCGGCTCGTTCCCGCCGCGCTGCTGCTCAAGGCCGCGGCGCTCGCGCTGCGCGACACCCCGGAGCTGAACGGCTTCTGGGTGGATGGCGCGCCGCGTCCGAGCGCGGCGATCCACCTTGGCGTGGCGATCTCGCTGCGCGCGGGGGGGCTCGTCGCCCCGGCGATTCACGACGCCGACCGGCTGAGCGTGGACGAGCTGATGCGGGCGCTCCGCGATCTCGTGCAGCGCGCCCGCACGGGCGGGCTGCGCGGCTCGGAGCTCACCGATCCCACGATCACCGTGACGAACCTCGGTGATCGCGGGGTGGAGAGCGTGTTCTGGATCATCTACCCGCCCCAGGTGGCGCTCGTGGGCTTCGGCCGGATCCGCGAACGCCCGTGGGCCGAGGGGGGGATGCTCGGGGCGCACCCCACGGTGGTGGCGACGCTGGCGGGGGACCATCGCGCGAGCGACGGCCACCGCGGCGGACTGTATCTGAGCGCGGTGGATCGACTGCTTCAACACCCGGAGGCGCTGTGACCCGCGACGAGATTCGCGCGACGGTGCTGCGCGCGCTCGGGCGCATCGCGCCCGAGGTGGACGCGGCGACCATCGACCCCGATGTGGAGCTGCGCGATCAGGTGGACCTCGACTCGATCGATTTCGTGAACTTCGTCATCACGCTCGACCAGATGCTCGGCGTGAACGTTCCGGAGGCGGACTACCCGAAGGTCGCGACGCTCGCCGGCTGCATCGACTATCTGGACGCGCACGGCGCGGCGCGAGCGGGGTGAGCCCCCCGCGCGCGCATCGGGAGGGATCCATGCAGGGCGGACCACGCACGACGCCGCCGGAGCGCGATCGCGGCGCGCCGGCCACGAACCATCCCGCGGAGGGCGACGACACGCCGCGTCGCGACGAGGCGATCCCCTGCCGCACGATCGTCGTGGGCTCGTGTCGCGAGGGGATCGCGATCGCGCCCGCCGTGCTCGCGGCGAGCGCGCTCGGCGAGCTGCACCAGGCGACGGTGGCGGTGACGGTCGCGTTCGAGCCGAGCGTCCCCTACCCTGGCGCCTCGGACCTCGACGCGCCCGCCGACGTGGCGCGCCGTGTGGCGCGCGACGACCGCGAGGCGGCCGACGCGCGGCTCGCGCACGTGCAGCGGGAGCTGGCCGCGTGCGTCGAAGCGTCGTGGCCCGTGACGATGGAGGTGGGGCAGGCGCCGGTAGCCGTGGTGCGCGCCGCCCGGCGCGCGGACGCGGACCTCATCGTGCTCCCCCTTCCCACCCGGGCCTGGCGGCGCGCCGGCGCGCGGGACAGCGGCGCCGCGTCGGTGGCGCTGTACGCGAGCGTTCCCGTGCTCGCGGTGTCGTGGCCGTTCACGCACCTCCCCACGCGCCTCCTCTTCGCCGTCGGATTGGACCCGTCGATCGTGCACGCGGCCCACGTCTGCCGGGCGCTGCTTCCTCCGCCGGAGGAGGTGCACATGATCAACGTGGGCGACGCGAATGCCGCGACGGCCCATGCCGTGGCCGAGCAGTTCGACCGCGTCGTCGAGGCGCTCGCGCTCCCCGGCGACTGCCGCGTGATGCGGCAGATCGTTCCCGGCCGGGAGCCGTGGCGCGTCCTGCTCGCGTGCGCGGCGCGGCGCCGCGTGGATGCGATCGTGGCGGGGGTGCACGGGCGCACCTCCATGGATCGGGCGCTCGTGCGCAACACGGCGCTGCGCATCCTGGCGAGCGGCCGGCGCTCGGCGCTCGTGGTGCCGGGCGGGCCGGCGCGGGAGCGAGACGCCGGCGCCTGATCGCCGAGTCGTCAGGCGGGCGCGGCGATGCCGGCGCCGGGCATCCCGTCTCGCCGGAGCACGACCACCGAGCGCGGCTCCACTACGTAGATCGACGAGTCGAGCGACGCCTCATCCCCGGGCTCGCGGAAGTCGTCCGGGCTCGGCCGTGCCGTGTCGATCACGCGCCGCCAGACGCTCGCCTCTCCTTCCTGGATCTCGAAGGGGAGCGCCTCCTGCCAGCCGTTGATCATCACGTACAGGTCGTCGTCGTCCACCGCCGCTCCGTGCAGGCAGTACGCGACGGAGCGCGAGTCGGAGGTGAGATCCGCCGCTCCGGCCACGCCGTACCAGCGCACGTCGTCGCGCCAGAAGCGGCTGCGGCCGAGCGATGGATGCGCCTTCCGGAAGGCGATGGCCATGCGGAAGAAGCGGAACACGTCACGGTTCGCCTCCAGCCGCCGCCAGTCGAGCCAGCTCGTCTCGTTGTCCTGGTTGTAGGGGTTGTTGTTCCCCCCCTGCGTCTGGAGGAACTCGTCCCCGGCGCGAACCATCGGCGTGCCGTTCGCGAGGAAGAGCAGCGCGCAGTAGTTCCTCGCCTGGCGACGGCGGAGCTCCGCCACCTCGGCGGGCACGTGCTCGTCCCCCTCCCACCCGCAGTTCCAGGAGTGGTTCTCCGGCGCGCCGTCCCTGTTCTGTTCGCCGTTCGCCCAGTTCCGCTTGTGGTCGTACGACACCAGGTCGTACAGCGTGAAGCCGTCGTGCGAGGTGACGTAGTTCACCCCCTGCCAGGCGTGGTAGGCGTGCATCCGGTCGTCGGGGAAGAGATCGTCGCTGCCGTAGAGGCGCCGCATGAGGGTGGGCACGAGCCCCGGCTCTCCACGGAGGAATCGGCGGATGTCGTCGCGGAACGCCGCGTTCCACTGGTGCCAGAGGATTCCCGGGAACGCGCGCCCCAGCTCCATCGCCCCCGCTGGATCCCACGGCTCGGCGATGAGCCGGAGCTGCTCGAAGTCCGGCTCGCCGCTGATCTCGCCGAAGATCGGTGGCTCATCGCGCCGGATCGCGCCATCCGCGCCGCGCGCGAAGATCGACGCGAGATCGAAGCGGAAGCCATCCACCCGCATCTCCCGCGTCCAGTAGCGCATGCTGTCCATGATCATCGACCGCACCATCTGGTTGGCGCAGTTCAGCGTATTGCCGGTGCCCGTGTAGTCGGCCCACGGCTCGCGTGGATCGCCGCTTGCCAGGTAGAACGTGCTGTTGTCGATCCCCTTGAGGCCGTACGTGGGCCCCGTGCTTCCCAGCTCTCCCGTGTGGTTGTAGACGACGTCGAGAATGACCTCGATCCCGGCATGGTGCAGCGCGCGCACCATCGCGCGGAACTCACGGCGCGCGTCGCCCGCCGCCGCGTATCCCTCGTGCGGCGCGAAGAAGGACAGCGGATTGTATCCCCAGTAATCGCCGCTCCCCGGATCGAACTGGAACACGGGCATCAGCTCCACGGCCGTCACGCCGAGCTCGAGCAGGTACGGGATCTTCTCCACCACGCCGGCGAAGGTGCCGCGCACCGGCTCGGCCACGCGCGAGCTCGGATCGCGCGTGAAGCCGCGCACGTGCAGCTCGTAGATCACCGTGTCCGACTCGTGCCGGGGGTGCTCGCCGTCGCCCCATTTGCCGTCGTCTTCCGGTATCACCAGGGCGAGGGGCGCGCGCCCGGCATTGGAGCCCGGGGCGATCGCCGCGTTCCGGTCGAACGAGGGCGGGAAGCGGATCGCGCGAGCATACGGATCGAGCAGCATCTTCTCGCGATCGAAGGCGTGCCACTCGAGGCGGCCGGCTGGCGGCGGCCCGTCCACGGAGTAGGCGTAGTAACACGCCGCCCGCACCGTCGCTTCGGGAAGCCGGCAGTGCCACACGCGCCCCGACTTGTGCCGCGACGGGTCGAGCTCGCACGTGACGAGCGGCCGCGCGAGCTCCTGCTCCGCGAACAGCAGCAGGCGCACGCGCTCGGCGTGCTTGGAGTACAGTGCGAAGTTGAACGCGCGGTGCTCCGGCACCCAGCTCACGCCGAGCGGACGGGGCAGCCCCTCTTCGCGCGCCCAGTCCGTGCCCGTGTGCCGCTTCCGGTCATGCTGCACCGTATCGAACTCCCGTGGTCGGGGCCACGCCGCGTGGACCTCAGTAGCGCACATCGCGTACGCCCAGCCAGAAGCCGATGCGCGTGATGATGAAGTGCCCCACGAAGCCGACGGTCGCGAGGAGGAGGACGTCGCTCCAGGCGAGCGGGACCACGGGCCACACGAGCAGGAGCGCTCCCACCAGGTAGTCCATCTGGTCCGCGGGAATCCAGGGGTGGCCGGGCGCGATGCCGACCCGCCGCTTGAACCAGCTCTTCACGCTGTCGCCGGCCATGGCGCCGATGCCGAGGCGGATACCGAGCGATGGCCACGGGACATCGCGCGCGAGACTCCACGCCCAGTCGATGCGCGACTGCACGAATGCCGCGAGGAGCGCCGCCACCACGCCGAACGCGAAGCCGACCACGGTCTTGTGCCCGCCCAACCGTCGCTCGTCGATCGGTCGATTCCACCACGGCCAGTACTTCACGAACGGCGGCGCCATGTTCGCCACGTAGGCGGGCAGCATGAGCCAGAGGAGTTGCGCCGCGCGCAATGGAGTGTATGGGGAATCGACGGTCAGCATGGGACGGGGCGGATTCCGCGGAGTGTCGAGCACAGCATAGTGCATCGGCGTGCCCTCTCGCGTCGGCCACTCCCGGATACGGCTGCCGGGCATTCCCCGATTGTGCGTCGCGCCGCCCGGCGTCACCTTGATCCCCGCGTTCGCGGCACGGAATGCACCGCGGACGGAGCCTTCTCGCGGGACGCCGTCGGAAGGCAGTGCGATATCGGTTCGACGTTATCGCACGGGTCGTGAGGCCGCTGGCCACGACCGAGGCTTCGATCGATCGAAGCACCTGAGTCGTCCGTGCGACGAGGGTAAGACTGCCGGGCCACGTCATGTTTCGCATGACGTCGAACGATGGCCAGCAGTCGCCAGCGATGACGAACCCCCGTGAGTTGGCGATGCCGGCTCACGGGGGTTCGTCGCATCCGCGAACGGCCATCAGGCGACCGGGGCCGCGGCCGCGCCGCCCGCGATCGACTCGCGCGCGCGCGCCAGCAGCCGTACCACCTCGTCATCGGTGGTCTGGCGGAAGTCCTGGTACCAGATCCCGATCGCGAGCAGTGGATACGGGGTGGCGAGGCAGACGACATCGTCCGCCTCGTCGCGGAGCAGGGCGATGGTCTCCAGCGCGGCCACGGGCGCGGCGATCACCACGAGGGCCGGGCGCCGCTGTCGGAGCGCGCGCACGGCGGCGCGCACGGTGGCGCCGGTGGCGATCCCGTCGTCCACGAGGATCACGGTGCGCCCTTCCACCGGGAGCGGCTCGCGCCCGCCGCGATACGCGCGCTCTCGACGATCGACCTCCGCTCGCGCGGTGGCGGCGGCCCGCTCGATGGTCTCGGCGTCGATCGCCAGCGCCTCGAGCACGTCCTCGTTCATCACGCGCGCCCCGCCGCTCGCCACCGCGCCCATCGCGAGCTCCTCCTGTCCCGGCGCGCCGAGCTTTCGCACGATGAGCACGTCGAGCGGGGCGCGGAGCGCGGTCGCGACCTCGTACGCCACCGGCACGCCGCCGCGCGGCAGGGCGAGCACCACCACATCCGACCGCCCCGCGTAGCGGCCCAGGCGCCCGGCGAGCTGGCGTCCGGCATCCGCACGATCGCGGAAGCGCCATTGCATCATGCGCATGATTCATCACCTCCCCGGCTCTTCCGGCCGGACCATCAACAGCGGCACCTTCGCGCCGCGCAGCACCTTGTCCGCGATGCTTCCGACGACCAGCCGCCCCGGCCCATGCCCGCGCGCGGTGAGCGCGATGACGTCGGCAGTGATCGCGTCGGCGTAGTCGAGGATGGCGCTCGCCACCCGGTCGTCCACGCAGACGTCCACCTGCACACTCGCATTCGGCGCGAGCGCGCGGATGCGCTCGGCGATCCCTTCGAGATGACCGCGGGCGTGCTCCACAGCCTGCTCCTGCTCGGCGGCGTCGACGTCGAACGCCGGCGCCAAGAAGGGATACGGATGGAGCGGCACCCGCACCGGGTTCACCACCCGCAGCAGTGTGTAGCGCGCACCACCCAGGCGCCCGAGCGCCACGGCGTGCCGCACGATCGCCTCCGCGCGCTCGGAGCCGTCGAGGGGGAGGAGGATGTGCCGCGGCAAGGGCGCCGGTGTCAGCCACACGGGTCGTGGCTGCGCCGCGGCCGTGCCCGCTCCTCCTTCCTCGGAAGCGTCGTGATCGCGCGGTCGCACGAGGAGCAGCGGCATCGTCGCCTGCCGCAGCACGCCGCTCGCCACGCTGCCGAGCCAGAGACGAGTGAGGCCGGTGTAGCCGTGCGTCGTCATCACGATCATCTCCGCGTCCAGCGTCGCGGCCCGCTCGGCGATGGCGAGGGCCACCGGATCGTCCGTGATCTCCCTCTCCACGGTCAACCCCGTGTCCTGCGCGACGTCGGCGGCGATGCGCGCGATGTACCGCTCCTCGTACGCGCGGATCTCCGCGTCGACGGGCGCGAGGGCCATCGGATCGCCATCCACCAGGGCGAGGTGCACGCGCACGAGCGCGAGCGACGCCGATGACGCGCGCGCGATGGCGACCGCGAGCGGCAGGGCCGCGAGCGCGAGCTCCGACCCATCCAGGGGAACGAGAATGGGACGAGTCACGGTACCTCCACGGCGGTGTGAGAGAGTCGGCGCCGACCGGTCGCCGCCCGCTCACGTCGCGGTCGCGCGCCGGACGCCGGGCCGCGGCGTCCTGTAGCGGCAGGATGGCGTGGCGTGCCGTCCTGGTCTATCCTCCATGCGACGACGGCCCGTCGGGCGATCCCGCACACGGCGCCCGATGCGCGCCAAGCGCCGCGTCCGGCAGATCCGCGCGGCACCGGACGCCGGAGAATGCCGACAGGAATTCCATGCTCCGGCCGACAGCGCGCGCACGGGTGGCAGCTACCCCTTTCGGGACGACTCAGAGCGTGGAGGACACCGTGGCTTCCGATCTCGGCTCCGACCCGGGTGCACGCGCCGTCGAGATTCCCGTCGACGGCCTCGTGCTCGAGGCGGACCTCAGCGTCCCGCCGGATGCGCGCGGATTGGTGATCTTCGCGCACGGCAGCGGCAGCGGGCGCCTGAGTCCGCGCAACAGATTCGTCGCGCGCGGGCTGCAGGCAGCCGGCCTCGCGACGCTCCTGCTCGACCTCCTGTCGGCGCAGGAGGAGCGCATCGATGAGCGCACGCGGGAGTTCCGCTTCGACATTCCGCTCCTCGCCGCGCGGCTCGTGGCGGCGACCGACTGGGTGGCGCGGGAACCCACGATCGCTCGACTGCCCATCGGCTACTTCGGCGCCAGCACTGGCGCCGCGGCCGCACTCATCGCGGCGGCCGAGCGCCCGGCCGCGGTCGGCGCCGTGGTCTCGCGCGGCGGTCGCCCCGACCTGGCCGGTGCGGCGCTCGAGCGCGTGCAGGCTCCGACGTTGCTCATCGTGGGCGGCCACGATCCGGAGGTACTCGATCTCAATCGCGCCGCGATGGAGCGGATGGCGATCGCCACCGAGCTGGAGGTGGTGCCGGGGGCGACGCACCTCTTCGAGGAGCCCGGGGCGCTCGAGGACGTGACGGAGCGGGCACGCACGTGGTTCACGAGCCACCTGATGCACCGACGAGAGCCCTCCGCGACCGGCGCCTGACGCGTGCGCCCGGCCGGCGCGCCCAGTGCGGCATCGCGTGGCTCGCGGCCATGGCCGGCGTGCTCGCGCCACTGGCGGCGCCGGCCCGCCAGCACCGCCTCGCCACGCAGGCCGAGATCGTCGAGTATCGTCGCCTGCGTGGCGCGCTCGCGGCGGTGGACACCGTGCCGGCGCCGCCCCGCGGCCGATACCGCGCCTATCGCGTCCGCCTGACGAGCAGCACCGGCCTCGTGGCCACGGGGCGCCTCCTCCGCCCCGCGGGGAGCGCGCGGGACCTTCCGGCCGTGCTGCTGGACGATGGGCGCGAGATGAACAGCGACGTACTCGCCCATCTCCCCGCCGACTTCGGGGACGTGGTCGTCCTCGCCCTCGACTACCCGGAGGAGATCCCGTACGCGCTCCGCCTGCGCGACGTGGCGTTGCACGCGTCGCGACTGGAGAGTGCGGCGCGTCGCATCCCTGCCCTCTTCTCCCTCGGCGCCGCCTACCTGGCGAGCCGGCGCGATGTGGACAGCTCTCGGATCGCGCTCGCGGCCACGTCGTTCGCCGTCCCCTTCGCCACCATCGCGGCGGCGATGGATCCGCGCTTCCGCAACGTGGCGCTCATCTATGGCGCGGGGGACCTGCCGGCGGTGCTGGCGGCGAATCTCGACACGCGGCCACGCGCGCTCCGTCCGTTCGTGGCGTGGCTGGCCACGCGCCCCTTCACCGCCCTCGCCCCCGAGCGGTTCATCGCCCGGGTCGCGCCGCGCCCGATCGTGATGGTGAACGGCGCCGACGACCCACAGATGCCTCCCGAGGCGGTCCTCCGACTGTACGGCGCGGCCCGGCCGCCGAAGACGCTCATCTGGCTGCGCACCGGGCACCTCATGCCGACGGACAGCGCACTGATTCGCGCGCTCATCGACACGGCGTTCGCGCGGCTGCCCGTACTGAAGCGATAGCCGACGGTCGAACGGGGCGCGACTCCTCGCCCGGGCACCGCTCGGGCTCCTCGGCCTCGGCGAGTTCCGCTCGGGCTCGTCGGCCGTGGCGAGTTCCGCTCGGGCTCCTCGGCCGTGGCGCCGGGGGCCATTCGCTTCGGCGGCGCACGCGCT
>CAMLEQ010000018.1 GCA_946479015.1 uncultured Gemmatimonadota bacterium
GCACGACGCGTGCGCGGCGGCGCGGGCGCCGCCCTGTCGCGGCGCCCGCGTCAGCGCCGCGGCGCCTGGTATCCCGCGCCCTGCGCCTTTCGCATCGCTTCCATCGCTTCGGCCGGCGGGATGAGGCGCGTCGTCCGCGTCGTCTTCAGGTGACCCGGGGTGACCGCGGCGAGAATCACCGCGATCGCCGTCGCATCGTCCGGCGCCTCGAGGATCGCCACGCCATCGTACTCGCCCAGCGTGTAGTCCAGGCTGATGAGACGCGCGCCGAGATTCTCCGCCATCGTGCGCAGCGCCTCGCTGCGGTCGGTCGGCCTCGTCGTGAGCGCCGCCCACGCGTCAGCGGTGTAGGCGAACTGCATCATGTAGCGCGGCATGGTCACCTCCTGTGGCGTGGCATGTCCGCGCCGTTCGCGTGCAAGAGTCCGACCGCGCCAGGCGGATGGGGCCGCCAGCACGCGTCTTGACGGTGGCCGAACGGCGTTGAACGTTGCAGCCCGCCGCCGCGCGAGGCGGCGCTCGCGCGCGGCCGTGGCCTGGGCGTCCGTGACCACACCCGCCGACCCGAACGTGATCGAGTTCATCCCTTCATCGGAGGGAGCTCCATGGTCGTCCGGTTGTGGTCGTGCGCGCCCCGCACCCTGGCGCTCGCGCTCCTGGCGGGCGCGCTCGCGGCCAGCACCCCGCTGCGCGCCCAGGGGCTGCGCGAACAGCTCTCCGGCCTCTTCATCTTCGGCGCCGGGCAGGATCCGCTCTTCCTCGCGGGGTCGGCCGACCCCGACAACCCGCAGTCGATCCAGGTCCACGGCAATCACTTCGTGCCCTCCGCCTCGGCGGCCAACGGCACGCTGATCTCCTTCATCACCGACGCGATCGGCGGCAACGTGGCGAGCGTTCCACTCGGCGCCACCGGCGGCAGCGAGACCTTCCGCTTCGAAGGGGGCGTGCCCGTGCGCACTTCCACCTCCGCCGGACCGATCTTCGCCGAGCGCGCCCAGACGCTCGGCAAGGGGCGCGTGCTCGCCGGGATCAGCCACAGCAAGTTCCATTACGAGAGCCTGCGCGGCGTGGACCTGAACGACATCCAGCTCACGTTCACGCACCAGAACGTGAACTTCCCCGGATGCGACACGCTCTTCAGCGGCGACTGCTCCAAGATGGGCGTGCCCGTGTTCGAGAACGACATCATGCAGTTCCAGCTCGCGTTGAACATCGACGTGAGCGTCACGTCGGTCTACGTGACGTACGGCGTGTTCGACCGCCTCGACATTGGCGTGGTCGTCCCGTTCGTCTCCACCGATCTCCAGGGACAGAGCAGCACGCAGATCATCCCCTTCGGCGGACCGACGGCCGCGCACTTCTTCGCCGGCACGCCCGAGAACCCGGTGCTGAGCATCACGCGCGCGACGTCGGGGCATTCGTTCGGCCTGGGCGACGTGTCGCTGCGCATGAAAGTGAACGTGCACGAATCGCCCACCACCAACGTGTCGCTGTTCGGCGACGCGCGCCTCCCCTCCGGCGGGGAGGACGATCTGCTCGGCGCAGGCTTCTTCTCGGCGCGCGGGCTGGCGGTGATCTCCACGCGATTCGGCTCGTTCGCGCCGCACCTGAACGCCGGCTACCTGTACCGCCACACGAACCGCCAGAACGACGCCGTGCTCGGGACGCTCGGCTTCGACCAGCTCCTCGGCGAGCGCGTGACGCTCGCCGTGGATCTCGTGAGCCAGCTCCAAGTGGGAGACAGCAGGCTCACGCTCCCGGGACCGGTGCACTACGACGCGCCGTTCAGCCGCACCATCTCGCCGACGACGATCCCGAACATGCGCGACGACATCTTCGACGGATCGTTCGGCCTCGAGTTCTCCGCCGGACAGGGGCTCACGATCGTGGCGAACGCGCTCTTCCCGTTGAACAAGGGCGGGCTGCGCCCTGGCGTGTCGTACACGGCGGGGCTGGAGTACACGTTCTGACCGGACGGCGGCGCCCGGAGCTCAGCGAACGGCGGTCAGCTCCCACGCGCCGCCGGCGCGATTGAAGATCGCCTGGAAGGTGATCGGCTGGCGCTGGCTCTTGCCGTCGCTCCCCACGAACTCGTACGCGCCGGTCACCCGTCCCTGCGCGGCATCGCCGGTCACGTCGAGCGCGGAGAGCGCGAGATCGGCGTGGAGGGAGCGCACGGCACGGAAGAACTGCTCGAAGCCGCGTTGCTGGTCGGCGGTGAGCCCCGGGTACGCGCGCTGGACCTCCTTCACATCGCGCGACGCGATCGCGCGCGCGTAGCGCGCGACCACCGCATCGATCTCCACTCGGGGGCTCGGCGGCGTCGGGGGTGCCACGCGCGGCGCGGGGGGCGACACCGGGGGGGGAGCCTGCGACGCGGCGGGAGCGGGAGCGGTGGTGAGCGGCGCCGGAGCGGCGGCGAGCGGCGCCAGCGCGGGGCCCGCGGGCGCCGCGTCGGTGCGCGCGGAGTCGGCCGACGCGGCGGAGAACGCGCGCGGTGCCGGCGGCACCGGTCGTGACGTCACCGGGCGCGGCACAGTCGCCACCTCGCGCGATGGCGTCCGCGTCGCGCGCGGTGCGCCGGGGGGCGATCCCTTCGCGAGCGCGCGCGCCGGGTCTCGCGCAGGAGCGGCGATGGTGTCGCGCCCCGTGTGCTCCGCGGGCGCGCCCGCCGCGTTGGCCATCGCGCCCGGTGCGCTGTCCACTCGCCGCACCTCGACCGCCACTCCCGGCGCCGCGCCGTCGGCGGCAGGGGGTGCGCCGCCGTGCGTCCCCGCGCGCACCAGCCACCCCGTCCCTCCAGCCGCCGCGAGCACGCCAGCGGCCGCCCACGTCGCCCACGTCATGCGCTTCCCCCGGCGCCCCCGGCGCTGCGAGGCCATCGTCGAGCTGATCGTCGCGCGGAGCGACAGCGTGCTCGCGTTCGCATCCCCGGTGAGCATGGCGCGTACCGCGCTCAGGTCGTTCGCCATGTCGAGCGCGCTCGGGTAGCGGTCCTTCGGGTCCTTCGCCAGCGCGCGCTGCACGATGTGATCGAGCGCCGCGGGGAGCCCCGGCAGGATCGACCGCACCGATGGCGCCTCCTCGCTCACGATCTTGAAGAAGATGTTGTGGAGCGTGGGCCCGTGGAACAGCTTGCTCCCCGTGAGCAACTCGAACAGCACGGCGCCGAACGCGAAGATGTCCGTGGCCGGGGACGTCTTCTCCCCCATCACCTGCTCCGGCGCCATGTAGTTCGGGGTGCCCATCATGACGCCGGTGCGCGTCATGCTCGACGTGCTGAGCTGAGCGATCCCGAAGTCCATGAGCTTCGCGCGCCCGTCCTCCGTGATCCGGATGTTGGCGGGCTTGATGTCGCGGTGCACCACGCCGTGCCGGTGGGCGAACGACAGCCCCGAGAGGGCGTCGATGGCGATGTCGAGCTTGGCCTTCAGCGGCAGCGGCTCGTGGCGCTCGAGGATCGCCGCGAGATCGGCGCCCTCGATGTACTCCATCGCGATGTACGGGTGGCCGTCCACCTCGCCGCAATCGTAGATCGTGACGATGTTCGGGTGCTGCAGCGAGCCCGCGGTCTGCGCCTCGCGCACGAACCGGTCGCGCTGCTCCGGTTCGTGCGCGAGCGACTCGGTCATCACCTTGATCGCCACCGGGCGCGAGAGCACCGGGTCGATGGCGCGGTACACGACGCCCATCGCGCCCTCGCCAACGAGCTCGGTGATCTGATACTTGCCGATCTGCGCCAGATCGTGATGCCGCATGGCCACGCCCGCGCCGTGTGATGCGGCAATATCGGGGTGGGCCGGAAGGAGGGCAACAGGGCGCCGCGCACCGCGCGGCGCCCCGGAGGTCAGCGGCCGGAGGTCAGCGGCTGATCTTCACCACGTTCTCGGCGGCGGGACCCTTCGTGCCCTGGACCACGTCGAACTCCACACGCTCTCCCTCGGCGAGCGTCCGGAAACCGCCCCCCTGGATCGCCGAGTGATGAACGAACAGATCCTTGGTGCCGTCCTCGGGCGTGATGAAACCGAAGCCCTTCGCGTCGTTGAACCACTTCACGGTGCCCGTCTTGCGCATGGGGACTCCTTGTTGTGGGGAAGTCAGACGTCGTTCACGAGATAGACCTGCACGTCGTCGTTGCCGTGCAGCAGTAGTCGCGCGTCTCGCCCCCCGTAGCACCGCATGAGGTCGTGCATCATGGGCTCCTCGCCCCCCCAGGGGTACGCGTACACCACATCGAACTCGTCGAGCGGATGCCCCAGCTCCGGGTACGCCGACGCGCCATCCCCGATCGTGCCGAGGCGGCCGTCGCCCGTGCTGGGCCTCCACCGATAGCCCGCCGGCAGAAAGCTCCCCACCGCGAAGCGCGCCCGCGATCCGTGCCGCTCGGCCAGACCGCGCGCGATCCCCACCAGCTCCCGATCCAGCTCGATCCCGTAGGCCTCGAAGCCGAGCAGATCGGCCATGATGGTCACCACGCCCGTCGCCGAGCCCCACTCCAGGAACCGGCGCCCCGGCGCGCGCACCGACAGCAGCGCCTCCAGCACCTTCGCGTAGTCGGCGGCCACGAAGGGGTGCCAGTTCCGCCGGCGCACCTCGCGGTCGAATCGGTCCCAGATCTCCCACCCCTCATCCATCAGAGCATCCAGCCGCGCGCGCAGCGCGGCATCCAGCTCCCTGCGTCCCTCGTACGCACCGCGATCTCGATTCACCATCCTCCTCGACTGCCGTCGTTGCTTTGCTCGGGAAGAATATCCGGAGAGTCGCCTCCGAGCGCCAGCACCTCCCCGCGCGGATCTGTTCGATGCGAATGCCGGCTCGTGACTTGCCGTGTGAGACGCCCGGCCCGACATCGCGTGCTTCCACTCGACCGAGGAGGACAGATCATGGACGAGATCATCAACCTGGTGAGCCAGAAGGTGGGAATCCCCACCGACAAGGCGCAGCTCGCCGTGTCCACCGTGCTCGGCTACCTCACGGACAGGCTCCCTTCGCCCATCGCCTCCCAGCTCGACAGCGCCGCGAAGGGGGGCGCGAGCAAGGGCGGGATGGCCGCCGGTCTCGGCGACGTGGCGAAGGACGTGGGAGGGATGTTCGGCAGCCAGAAGCAGTGATCGCCGCGGCGGACCGCGCCCGACGCACGAGCGTCAGAGCGCGGCCCGCCGCAAGAGCTGGGCGTTGACCGCCACGATCACCGTGCTCAGCGACATGAGCACGGCGCCCGCCGCCGGCGACAGCACGATCCCCCACCGCTCGAGCACCCCCGCGGCGAGCGGGATCGCGATCACGTTGTAGCCGGTGGCCCACCAGAGATTCTGCACCATCTTCCGGTAGCTCGCGGCCGAGAGCGCGATGATCCGCGGCACGTCGCGTGGATCGTCGCGCACGAGCACGATGTCGCCGGCCTCCACCGCCACGTCGGTGCCGGCGCCGATGGCGATCCCCACATCCGCCGTCACCAGCGCTGGCGCATCGTTCACCCCGTCTCCCACCATCCCCACGCGTCGTCCCCCGCGCCGCAGCGCCTCGATCTTCGACGCCTTCTCCTCCGGGAGCACCTCCGCGAACACGTCGTCGATCCCGAGCTGCGCCGCCACCGCATCGGCGACCGCGCGCGCATCGCCGGTCATCATCGCGACCTCGATCCCGCGCGCGTGCAGCGCGCGCACCGCGTCGGCGGACTCCGGGCGGACCACGTCCGCCACCACGAGCACGGCGAGCACCGCCCGCTCGTCGGCGAGGACCACCGCCGCCTGGCCGCGCTCCGCCGCGCGCCGCGTCACCTCGCGCAACGCCGGCGGCAGCGCGAGCGAGCGCGCGCTCAGCAGCGCGGGACCGCCCACGTAGAGCACCCGGCCGTCCACGCGCGCCGTCACCCCCTTCCCCGGGATCGCCTCGAATCGCTCCGCCGGCGGAACCGTCACGCCGCGCTCCCTCGCGCCGCGCACGATCCCCTGCGCGATCGGGTGCTCGGAGTCCCGCTCCACCGCCGCCGCCAGCCGGAGCGCCTCCTCCGGCGCCATACCGGGAATCGTCGCCACGTCCACCACGCCGAACTCTCCACGCGTGAGCGTCCCCGTCTTGTCGAACACGATCACCTGGAGCTTCCGCGCCTCCTCGAGCCCGCGCCGGTCGCGCACGAGCAGCCCGTTGCGCGCACCGAGCGTCGTGGAGATGGCGATCACGAGCGGGATCGCGAGTCCGAGCGCGTGCGGGCAGGCGATGACGAGCACCGTCACCACGCGCTCGACCGCGAACGCGGGATCGGCGGGACGCACCGCGAGCCAGGCGACGAGCGTCACCAGCGCCGCGCCCAGCGCGACCATGGTGAGGATGAACGCCGCGCGATCGGCGAGCGCCTGCGCGCGCGAGCGGGAGCTCTGCGCTTCCGCCACCAGTCGCATGATCCGCGCGAGCGCGGTGCGCTCCCCCGTGCCGGTGACTTCCACGCGCAGCGACCCGGACCCGTTCACCGTGCCGGCGATCACTCGGTCCCCGTCCCGCTTCGCCACCGGCCGCGACTCGCCGGTGATCATCGACTCGTTCACCGTGCTCTCCCCCTGCCGCACCACGCCGTCCGCGGGGATGCTCGCGCCTGGGCGAACGAGCACCACGTCGCCCTCGCGCAAATCCTGAATCGGGATCTCCTCCGTGGCATCTCCCACCACGCGCACCGCGGTGTTCGGGAGCAGCTTGGCCAGCTCGCGCAGCGCTCCCTGCGCCTGGGCGATGGAGCGCATCTCGATCCAGTGCCCGAGGAGCATGATGGTCACGAGCGTCGCCAGCTCCTCCCAGAGCGGCATCCCGGGATGGCCGAGCGTCACCACCACGCTGAACGCGAAGGCGACGGTGATCGCCAGCGCGATGAGCGTCATCATCCCCGGCTGGCGGGCGCGCAGCTCGCGCACCGCCCCCTGGATGAACACCAGACCGCCGTAGAGGAACACCGCCGTGCCGAAGACCGGTGGGATCCACGCGGCGCCGGGGAAGCGCGGCGCGGTGTAGCCGAGCGCTCCCTGGAGCATGTGCCCCCAGACGAGCGTCGGGATGGTGAGTGCGAGGGAGAGCCAGAACCTGTCGCGGAACATCGCCACGCTGTGCCCGGCGTGCCGGTCGTGGCCGGCGTGCGCATCGTGCGCATCGTGCGCATCGTGCGCGGCGTGCCCCGCGGGCTCGTGATGCCCGCTGGCGCCGGCCGGCTGATGACGGTGCCCGGCGTGCTCGTCCATGTCCCCCTCGCGCTCGCCCGACTGTTGCGGCCTCATGCTCGTCCCCACCATATGAATGGCGGAACGGCGACGACCGTGCCCGTGGAGGGCCGCCACCATTGCCGGACGCCCTGGAGCAACGGCGCGCAGGATCCACCCCTCTCGGAGGTGTGAGGCCATGTCGATCACCCGAGGTGCCCACTCCCGGTCGGTCGCCGCCCTGCTGGCGACGTCGCTGGCCCTTCCCGTGCTCGCCTGCCGCGCGCCCGTAGCGAGGAACGAGACCCAGGTGCGCATCGCCCGGCGGGGCGCGGATGTGATCGCGGTGGGCGGCGCGCCGCAGCTCGACGACAGCATTCCGGGCGACGCGATGCTCGCGGGCGGCCAGCTCCGCTTCTCGGGCGCGACGGGCGAGGACTACATCGGCGCGGGCGGGTCGCAGTCGGTCACCGGACGAATCCACGGCAGCCTGCGCGCCGCTGGCGGCGAGATCCACGTGGCGGCGCCGATCGACCGCAACGCCACCATCGCCGGCGGACGCGTCGCCATCGACAGTCTCGCCGTGGTCGGGCGCAACGCGTACATCGCCGGCGGCGAGGTGCGCATGGCTGGCACGGTACGCGAGACGCTCCAGATCACCGGCGGTACCGTGTTCATCGATGGAACCGTCGGCGGCGACGTACACGTGTCCGCCGGCGAGCTCCGCGTGGGACCGGGCGCGAGGATCGACGGGAGCCTCTACTACCGCGTACCCGCGGGGAAGGCGCGGGTGGATCCCGCCGCGCGGATCCGCGGCCGCGTGCTGGCGCTCCCCGCGCAGGACTGGAGTGGCGCGGCACGACTGTTCCGCGCGCTTCTCCTGATCGGATTTCTCGTGGCCGGTGCCGTGGCCGTGGCGCTCGCGCCGCGCGTGGCGATCGACGCCGCCGAGCGACTTCGCGAGCGCCCGGGGTACGCGGCGCTCGTGGGATTTCTGTGGCTGGTGCTCGTGCCCATCGCCGCGGTGATCGTCGCGATCACGCTCGTGGGACTCCCGCTCGCGCTGCTGGCGTGCGCCATCTATCTGGTGGTGGCATACCTTGGCCGCGTCGTGCTGGCGCTCTGGCTCGGGCGGCTCCTGCTCGGCCCTCGCGCGGCCGGCGGACGAGGAGGGATCGTGGTGGGCTTCCTCGCCGGTGCGATCATTCTCGCCATCGTGGCGCTGATACCGGTGCTCGGCGGCCTCGTGTGGCTGGTGGCCACCATCGTCGGCGTCGGCGCGCTGCTCGTGGCGCTGCGCGCGTGGTCGCGCGGAGCGGAGGAGCCGCGCACGCTCGGTGCGTAGATGCCGGCAGCCGAGCGCCCACGGCGGGCGAATCGGTCAGCCGCGCGAGACCGAGCGCGCGCCGCGGCGCGCGGCGAGCCGCCGCTCGCCAGCGCTTCGCAGGCGGCGGAACAGGGAGCGGACGAGCGCGAACACGGCGATCACGACCACGAGCGTCGCGGGACCCACGACCCAGATCCACACCAGGTTCCTGCGAACGAACGTGCGCGAGGCGTCGTCGATCCGCGCCACGCGCGGACGCGCGCGCTCGTACGTGACCGCGAGCCGTGTACCGGTCGCGATCCCTGGCACGCCGTCATCCACGGCATCCACCGCCAGCACGGTGTCGCCGGCGCGCTCGGGAACGATCGCGAGCGACACGAGCCGGTACGGCGCGACCAGCTCGACCCCGGCGGTCTCGTCCCCTTCTCCCAACCGGGTGATGCGGTAGACGTCCCGCACCACCGCCGTCGCGTGCCCAACCGCGCCCGATGGCGCCGGCGGCAGCTCCGGCGCCTCGATCGGCAGCCACGCGACGATCGCCGTGAGGAGTGCGCCAAGCGCCGCCACGCGGGATCTGCCCTTCACCCAGAGGAGCAGGAAGCCGATCGCCAGCAGCACGAGCGCGGCGATCTCGAGCACCTTCCAGAGCACCGGCAGCGCGCTGATGCGGAGATCGTCGAGCGTCGAGCGCTCCGCGAGGCGCACGGAAGGGAGGCCGAGCAGCGATGCCGTCTCCGAGCGCGGGAGATACCGGATTCGCACCGGCCCGCCGGCGCGCAGCCGGTCGAACGTCGCCTCATCGGGGACCGACACGTACGCGGTGCGAAGCCACGATCGGGACGGCGCGCTCGGGCGGTAGCGGACCGTCACCTGGCGGTCCAGCGACCACGAGTCGTGCCGCACCTGGAGCTGCTCGTGCTTGCCGAGCACCACGGCGGGGATCGTCACGCCGCGCGCGTCCACCTCCATGGACGAGCGCAGGAGCACCCAGCCCAGCGCCGCGGCCAGCAGCACCAGCCCGAGCAGGTAGGCGCCGCCCATGATCGCGCCGCATCCGGCGCGCGACTCCCCATCGGCATCACGCGCGGGGAGCGCGGCGTCGATACGGGTGCGTCTGGTCACGGCGGCATCTCGGCATGGCGGGCGACCGGCCCCTGTGCCGGGCCGGTCGCCGCGCCGTGCTACGATATGCCGAGCCGCCTCGCCGCGCTACATCGCGTAGTCCCGCGGCTCCGGCCGCACCGTGAACGACTGCGTGTAGCGCTGGCCGTTCACCGTGAGCCGCGCGGTGAACGTCCCCGTGAGCAGCGGCGGGCGCCGCCTGAACCCTTCGCCGCGATTCCGCCCGCGCCCCTCATCCGGCGGCACGGGCAGCCACACCGCGCGGTGCATTCCGGCGCTGGCGGAGAAGCGCGGCGGCGCCTGCCGCCAGAGCGGGGATGTGTTGGGGATCCCGCCGTCGCGCCCGCGAGCGCTTCCGTCCGCCTGCTCCGGTTCGTCCTCGCTCGAGAAGGTGCGGAGCAGCTTCCCGCTCGCGTCGAGGATCTCCAGCGTGACCGGGCCGGTCGCGTCGCGCTTCAGGTAGTAATCGATGTACGCGCCCTCCGGCGGGTTCTCCGCCCGCGGCTCGTCGCGCTGCATCGGCGTCCCGTTGTCCCCGCCCTGCACGTAGGCGATGGCGTCCGCCGGCTTGAACAGGTGGACGTCGCTCGCGAGCACATCCGGCGTCGCCTGGCGGAGCGTCGAGATGTCGTCGATCACCCAGAAGCCGCGCCCGTGCGTGGCGACGATGAGGTCGTCACCGTACACCTCGAAGTCGCGCACCGAGGTGACGGGAAGGTTCTGCTGGAGCGGCAGCCAGTGATCGCCATCGTCGAACGACACGAACGCGCCCCGCTCCGTGCCGGCGAAGAGGAGCCCCCGGCGCACCGGGTCCTCGCGGATCACGTGCACGTACACGCCGCGCGGCAGCCCGTTCGTGATCGGCTCCCAGCTCTTCCCGCGGTCGCGTGTGCGGTAGACGTACGGATCGAAGTCCTGGAGCTGGTGGCGGTCGACGCTGGCGTACGCCGTGTCCAGGTCGAAGTGCGACGCCTCGATCATCGTCACGCGGCTCCACGCTCCCACCGCGCGGGGAGTGACGTCGTGCCACGTCGCGCCGTTGTCGGTGGTGATGTGGATCAGTCCATCGTCCGTCCCCACCCACACCATCGGCACGAGCAGCGGCGAGGGGGCGATGGTGTAGATGACGCCGCGCTTCCCGTTGCGGTCCGTGTCCGCCGCCGCGGCGGCGTCGAGCGTGCGCGGCACGCCCGCGTTCGGCCGCGTGAGATCGGGGCTCATCCGCGTCCACGTCCGCGCGCCATCGGTGGTGCGGAACAGGTACTGGTTGGCGTAGAACAGCGCGCGGGGATCGGCGCGCGAGAAGACGAGCGGCTGCGTCCAGTCGGCGCGCGGCGTGTCCCCTTCGGGGACCGTGGGCACCGTGGTGCCGGAGATCGGCCGGTTCGCCTCGAGATCGTAGCGCTGCCCCGTGCCGCCGAAGATGATCCCCGGGTGCAGCGGGTCGCCCGCCGTGTAGCCGCTCTCCCCGCCGGCGCCGATCGGCTCCCAGTCGCGCATGGAGATCTCGCCGAACTTCCCACGCGAGCGCACCGCGACCGCGCCGCTGTCCTGCTGCGCACCCGTCACCCAGTACGGGTAGCGGTAGTCCACCGACACGTGGTAGATCTGCGCCGTCGGCTGGTTCAGCCACGAGCTCCACGTCACGTCGCGCGGATCGCTCGTGCGCGCGTTGCGCGTGATGATCGTCCCCTGGTCCGACGCGACGATCATCGTGTTCGGGTCGTCCGGCGACACCCACGCCTGGTGGTAGTCGTCCCCTCCGGGCGATCCGCGGAGCGCCACCCACGTCTTCCCGCCGTCCATCGAGCGCGACACGGCGACGTTCGAGACGTACACGGTGTCCGCGTCGCGCGGGTCAACCGCCACGTGCTCGAAGTACCAGCCGCGCCCCCACAGCGCCGGATCCGCGGAGAGGCGGGTCCAGCTCTCGCCGCCGTCGTCGGAGCGGAAGAATCCGCCGCGCCCGTGCGCGCCGGCGCCGAAGGAGCCTCCGGCGGAGCCCGCGGCGGTGGTGTCCTTCGGCGCGGTGGGATCGGCGAGCAGGTCATCGATCACCGCGTACACGCGGCGCGGATCGCTCGGCGCCACCGCGATCCCCGACTTGCCGATCCCCTCGTCAGGCAGCCCCGCCCCGAGCTGCCGCCACGTGCTCCCGCCGTCGGTGGACTTGTAGATCCCTCCGCCCGGGCCGTTCGTCGGGGCGTAGGTGTACCAGGGGGGACGCCGTGTGTTCCAGAGCCCCGCGTACACGATCCGCGGGTTCGTGGGATCGATCACCACCTCCACCGCGCCCACGTCCTCGTTCCGGTACAGCACCTTCTCCCACGTGCGCCCGCCGTCGCGCGAGCGGAACACTCCGCGCTCCGGATTCGGCGCGTACAGGTGGCCGATCGCGGCGACGAACACGATGTCGGGGTTCGTGGGATCGACCGCGATCTTCCCGATGTGCTGCGTCTCGTCGAGCCCGAGGTGCGTCCACGTCCTTCCCGCATCGCTCGACCGATACACGCCGTTGCCGAAGCCCGTGGAGTCGCGCAGGGTACACTCCCCGCTCCCCACGTAGACGACGTCCGGCTTCGACGGCGCCACGGCGATCGCGCCGATCGACGCCACCGGCTGGGAGTCGAACACCGGCTCCCACACGCGCCCCGCGTCCACCGTCTTCCACACGCCGCCGTTCACCGCGCCGAAGTAGAACTCGTTCGGCCGCCCCGGCACCCCCGTCACCGCATCCACGCGCCCACCGCGGAAGGGGCCGAGCATGCGCCACCGCAGTCCGGAGTAGAGGGGAGAGAGGTCGGCATCCGTCGCGGTCACGGTGCCCGTCGTAGCCGCGGTGCCGGCCGCGGGGGGCGCTGCGGGGACGGGAGGCGCGTGCACCGGGAGTGCGAGCGCGCCTCTCCCGAAGCGCGCGCCGAACATCGATAGAGCGCTCACCTGCCCCGCCCGCAGCAGAAAGCCGCGGCGGGAGAAGGCGGAAGCGGTGGGCTCGATCCCCGAGGCGTCGGGGTGCTCGGGCGTGGGACGATCGGAGGACGTGGGTCGCGTCACCTGCAAGGCTCCTGGAGTGTGAGCGGACGGAGGTCCCGGATGGGATCGTGAGGCGGACGGCGGAAGGTGGAACGCGGACCGGCGCCGGTCAATCGTGCGGCGCGCGGCTCACGCGCACCCATGTCGCCCGCCACCGATCCACGAGGGGAGTACGTCCCGCCGGCGCCCTCCTGCTCCACGCCACCACGGTCGCGGCGTGCGTCGTCCCCATGCGGCGCGCGGTCGCCGTGGATCCGCTCATCGCCATGCGAGCGAGTGACGGCGTGGTGGCGCGGGGCGCGACGAACGATACATTCCGATCGTCCACCTCCCCGCGCCATGCTGACGATCCCACACCTGACCACCGACCGCCTCCTGCTGCGCGCGTTCGCGCCGGAGGACTTCGAGCCCTACGCCGAGATGATGGCCAACCCGGACGTCACGCGGCACCTCGGCAAGGGGCAGCCGCTCTCCCGTGTCGAGGCGTGGCAGCAGTTGGCGATGTTCACGGGGCACTGGGTGCTGCGCGGCTTCGGCCTGTGGGCGGTCGAGGAGCGCGCGACGGGACGGTTCATCGGCCGGATCGGCTGTCAGGAGCCCGAGGGGTTTCCGGCATTCGAGATCGCCTACACCCTGATGCCCGCGGCGTGGGGGAAGGGCTACGCGCGCGAGGGCGCGGCCGCCGCGCTGCGCTTCGCGCGCGACACGCTGCGCCGCACGGACATCACCAGCATCATCCGTCCGGCGAACGCCGCCTCCATTCGCGTGGCGCGATCGCTCGGCGCGGTCGCCGGAGAGACGGTCGAGTTCTACGGTGCGCCGTCGGTACTCTACCGCTACCCGCCGGCGTGACGGCTGCGCGGCGCACCGCGCTCCCGCCGCCTACTTCGTCTTCCCCGCCCCGATGTTCTTCTCGAGGCTCTTCAGGAAGGGGCGCACCGTCGCCGGCGCGCGCGACCCGTCCATGCTGAGCAGCGTCCGCACGCTCTTCGCGTCGCCGCCGTCCGGCAGCCCGCCGGCGCCGCCGTAGACGGACTGGTTCGCGGAGTAGTCCAGCTCCCACTTGGTCCCCGAGATGTCCACGCCGGCGAACAGCCCCTTGGTCTTCGAGTACGAGTAGATCTCGGCGCCCATCCGGTAGTCCGTCGCCGCGGCCACGTTCCGCCCCACCGGCCCCGCGGCCACGGAGGCGCCGCCGCCGAGATCGAAGGTGGACGACGCGATGCGGTCCGCATCCTTGTTCACGAACACCAGCACGATGTCCGCCGACTGCCCGCCGATCTGGAAGCCGAAGCTCCCGCCCTTGAGCCCCACGAAGGTGGGCATGCTCCATCCGGAGCCCGTGCGGCAGCTCGCCAGCCCGTATCCGGCGCGCCCGCCGACGCCGAACCCCACCTGCACCACCCCCGGCACCACCGCCACGCACGTCGCCTGCGCGAGGAGACTGGTGGGCGGCGATTTGTCGGGGATCGCGACGAGCTCCGCGAGCACCTCCCCCGCGCGCTTCGCGCGTTTCGAGAGCTTGTCGTCCTGCGCCTGGAGCGCGCCGCTGGCCATGAGCGACGCGAGGAGAACGAGCGCGGCGAGCGCGCGGGCGAATCGGTTGGTGTTCCGAGTCATGATCGTCATGCTGTCGACTGCCTCGTGAATGCTTCGTGAGGTGGCCCTCTGGCATCGCTCGCACCGGAGCGATGGCCGCCATCCCGACCACATCAATACCCGTGCCCGTCGAGAGGCCGCTCGACGACGCGCGGCTCACCGCCCCGCCACGCCCTCCGTCGCCGCTCCCACCCCCTCGAGCAGCGTACGGTACCAGCGCTCCGCCTCGCGCAGCCGATCCTCGTACCCTGCGCACCCCCAGATCACGCTGAGCGTCGCCATCGTCCCCGCGTGCGTCTTGGTGCGCTGCGCGTCGCGCACGGCATTCGCGCACGGGCCGTCGGCGTCGAACAGGCAGACCAATCCGCCCAGCGCGATCTCCTGCCCCGAGGCGTTGAAGACGTAGGACTCCCCCTCCCCGGCGACACCGATGCGAAACGGCCCGCGTGCACGGCCGAGGTCCACCACGCTGATCGGCAGCCCGCTGTGCAGCGACACCGCGTTGCACACGTCCACCGCCTCGTTGATCGTCGCGAGCGCCCCCTCGCCGACCGCCCGCACGAGATACTCCGAGGCGGGCTTCCCGCGCCCCGTCGGCTTGTAGCCACCGTGCCGGAGCATGTCGCGCACCGCCGCACGTACCCCCTCGTCACGTTGCAGCGGAGCGGCCGCGTCGGGGCGCAGGAGCGCGAGCAGCTCCGCCGGCGTCGACAGCTCGCCGAGCGGCGCGGGGAAGGTGGTTGTGAACGCGGCCACGCGCAGAAGCGGGTGGTCGTCCACCGCGAGGGCGGGGTGGGTCACGTGATCTCCGGAGGTGGTCTGGTTCCCGGCGCGAAACGAACCGTCGGACCGCGCCGTCCATTCGCTGGCCCCTCGAAGATATCCTCCCGCTCATCCCCGGAGCCACGTGCGTACGTCGCCTTCCACTCACCTCGCCCCAGCGCCGACGCCGGCACCCACGCGGTCGGCCGGCGCCCGCTTCGCGCTGCTGTCGCTGGCGACGCTTGCCCTCTACGTGGCCGTCGCCTCTGCCGCGAGCACCGCCATGTTCGTGCACCGCGCACGGCGCGTGGTGGGGTGGGTGGCCGACGTGAGCCCTGGCCCGCTCTCGCGCGACCAGTGGGCCACCGTGCGCTTCATGCTGCCACGCGGCCGGCGCGGCGTGATGGCCGTCCCGTTCCGTTACGGCCGCCTCGAGGTCGGCGACGCGGTGGAGATCCTCTACGATCCTGCCCACCCCGTCGACGCCCGGCGCGCCACGCTGTTCGTGCTCTGGCGCACGACGCTGATCGCGGCCGTCGCCGCGGTGGGGTTCTTCGCCGCCGGCATCTCCCGCGCGCCCGAGTAGTCAGAGCACCCAGCTCGCGACGAGCCCCAAGGTGGCGGCGACGATCGCCACGGTGGTGATCCACCCGAGCACGTTGATCGCGCGGCCGTTGACTCTCGTCCCCATGATGGCGCGATCGTTCGTCATGCGCATGATGAGCAGCATGAGCGGCGGCGTCGAGAACCCCTGCACGATCCCCGCCCACACGAGCGCCTTCATGGGGTTGATGCCGAGGAAGTTCATCCCCGTCGCCACGAGCGTGAACCCCGCCATCGCGCCATAGAACCGCTTCGCCGTGCCGGGCCGGCGCTGCAGCCCGTACCGCCACCCGAGCGCCTGGCTCAGGTCGTACGCCGCTCCCGTCGTCATCACCGGCACCGCCAGAAAGCCGACGCCCACCACGCCGAGCGCGAACAGCACGCGCGCCACGTTCCCCGCGAGGGGGCGGAGCGCCTGCGCCGCCTGCACGGCGCTGTCGATGTCGCGCCGCCCGGCGGCGTGGAGCGTCGCCGCGGTGGAGAGGATGATGAAGTACATGATGACGTTCGAGAAGATCATCCCGGCCACCACGTCCCACCACGAACGCCGCAGCTCCGCTCTCGTCGCCCCCCGGCGGTCGCGAAGGCGGCGGCGTCCCATCGCGATCTCCTCCTCCACCTCCTGGTTCGACTGCCACGTGTAGAGGTACGCGGAGAGCGAGGTGCCGATCACCGCCACCAGGATGGCGAGGAAGTCCCGATCGAAGTGCACGCTCGGCACGAGCGTGCCGCGCACCACGGGCCCCCACTCCGGCCTCGCCAGCAAGGCGGAGCCGATGTAGGCGAGCAGCGTGAGCGCGAGCAGCCGGAGCACGTTGCGGATCAGCCGGTACGATCCCCGGAGCTGGAGGGCCAGCGCGAGCGCGGATACAGCCACCACGATCCACCCGATGCGCAGCGGCACGACGAGGCTCAGAGCGGCCGCGATGCCGCCGATGTCCGCCGCCGCCTCGATCGTGTTCCCGACGAGCACGGCCGCGAGCGTGGGATAGAAGAACCAGGACGGGTAGTGGCGCTTGAGCACGGCGAAGAGGCCTTCGCCCGCGACCTGCCCCAGCTTGCCGGAGAGGTACACCACCGCGACCATCATCGGGAGGAGCACCGGCGCGGTCCACAGAATGGCGGGGCCGAACTTGGCCCCCGCGCTGGCGTACGTGCCGACGGCAGATGGGTCGTCGTCCGCGGCGCCGGTGATGAGACCGAGACCGAGCGTCCGCAGCACGCCCCGCTGCTTTCTCCGGTCGTTCAGCGTGGGCATGCGCGGCCGCGGCGAGAATTTCAGGCCAGCGCCCCCGCCGTCCGCGACATTTGCTTCGGCCGAGCTCGCGACGTATCCTCCTCCGCCCGTCCGCACCCTCGACGCGTGCGGCGCTCCACTCGCTCTCCCGAGGAAGCCTGGTGCGTCCCACCATCCGCGTGCTGTGCTCCGCCCTGCTGTACGCATCCGCCCTCTCCCCCGCCACCGCGTGCCGGAGCGCGCAGGGGCGCACGGCCTACGAGCGCCGCGAGCTCTCCATCCCCATGCGCGACGGCGTCCATCTCTTCGCCGTCGCGCTCACCCCGAAGGGAGTGCACGAGCCGCTCCCCATCATCCTCGTCCGCACTCCGTACTCCGCCGCCGGGCTCTTTCGAAGCGCTGAGCTCCCCGCCGAGTATCGCGAGCTGGCGAAGGACGGCTACATCTTCGTGGCCGAGGACATCCGCGGACGCTTCGGCTCCGAGGGGAAGTTCGTCATGCTGCGCGGGCAGAACGATCCGCGCAATCCGCGAGGGACGAACGAGTCCACCGATGCGTACGACACCATCGACTGGCTCGTGAAGCACCTGCCGGGGAGCGACGGCAAGGTGGGTGCGCTGGGCATCTCGTATCCGGGGTGGCTCGCCGCGCTCGCCGGCGTCGGCGCGCACCCGGCGCTGAAGGCGATCTCGCCGCAAGCGCCGACCGCGGACACGTGGCTCGGCGACGACTTCTTCCACCAGGGCGCGTTCCGTCAGACGCAGGGGCTCGAGTTCGCGGCGTTCATGGAGACGGACCCGAAGGGGTTCACCTTCATGACGATCCCCGACTACGACCACTACGAGTTCTATCTGAAGTTCCCCACCCTCGACTCGCTCGCGAAGGCGACGAGGGTCTCGCGCCTCCCGTCGTGGCTCGACTTCGCCGCGCACCCGTCGCACGACGCGTACTGGAACGGGAAGGCGCTCGAGAACGTGCTCACCAGCGCCACCGTCCCCACCCTGTTCGTGGGCGGCTGGTGGGACCAGGAGGACATCCTCGGCCCGCAGCTCGCGTACCGCACGGTCGAACGGAGCGACACGAAGCACTGGAACCGCATCGTGCTCGGTCCGTGGTTCCATGGCGGGTGGGCACGGACGGGGGGTGACTCACTCGGCCCCATCCAGCTCGGGAGCAGCACGGCCGACTGGTTTCGCGAGCACGTGCAGCGCCCGTGGTTCGCGTACTACCTGCACGGCAAGGGGAACGGCGCCTTCCCCGAGGCGTGGGCGTTCGAGACGGGGGAGAACCGCTGGCACACCTTCGACGCGTGGCCGCCGAAGAGTGCCCGCCCGCGCGAGCTCTACCTGCGCGACAACGGGGCGCTCTCCTTCGACCCGCCGCCGACGGAGGTGACCGCCGTCTCGAACACGACGCCATCCGAGCCAGCGCTGGCCCACACGCGCGACTGGGACGCGTACATTTCCGACCCCGCGCACCCCGTCCCGTACACCCCTCGCCCCGATGACGGGAACGGCTGGCAGACCTGGCTCGAGCAGGACCAGCGCTTCGTGGACGGTCGCCCCGACGTGCTCACCTGGGAGTCGGAGCCGCTCGCGGAGGACCTGACGATCGCCGGCGATGTCGTCGCGCACCTCTTCGCGTCCACCACCGGCACCGATGCCGATTGGGTGGTGAAGCTGATCGACGTCTACCCCGACAGCGTCCCCGACCGCCCGCGCATGGGCGGCTGGGAGCTGATGGTGAACGCGGACATCATGCGCGGGCGCTACTGGAAGGGGTTCGACCGCGCCACGCCGATCCCCGCCGACAGCGTCATCCCGTTCGACGTGGACCTGCACGAGCAGCTCTACCGATTCCGGAAGGGACACCGCCTGATGGTGCAGGTGCAGAGCAGCTGGTTCCCGCTCTACGATCGCAACCCGCAGACGTTCGTGCCGAACATCTTCCACGCTAGCGCGAGCGACTACCGGGCACGGGTGCACCGGGTGTGGCACTCGGCGCGCTACCCGTCGCGGGTCTCGGTGCGGGTGCTGCCGTAGCCGCGGGCGGGAGCGGGATCACGGGCTGCGCGCCGGCGGGGCAGTTGAGCCGCTCCCGCTCCTGCTCCACCGCCAGGTCCACTTTCGTCACGTCGGGGCGGAAGACGAGGGAGACGGTCCAGTCGAGGGCGATGCGCAGCCGGCGGTCCCAGCGCGGCATCTGGAACAGGTAGTACGTTCGCCGGAGCCACCACGCGGGAAACCCCGTGATGGCGAGCCCGCGAAGGTCGCATGCCGCGCGCTCGTGGCCGAACGCCGCCATCGTCCCGAGCGAGCGAAAGACGAACGGGCGCGGCGGCTCTCCCGCGAGCACCGCGTGGATGTTGCGCGCCACGGCGCGCGCCTCGCGCAGCGCGTGCTGCGCCAGGGCGGGGTACGGCTTCCCGTCCGGGCCGGGGACCGACGCGCAGTCGCCGATCGCCCAGACGCCGGGGTGGCTCGTGCTCCGCATCGACCCATCGGTGACGACGCGCCCCTTGCCGTCGCGCTCCACGCCCATGCGCGCGGCGACGGCGCTCGGCACGATCCCGGCCGCGAGGATGATCGTGTCCGCCTCGATCACTTCGTCGCCGACGCGCACGCACTCCGGCTCGATGCGGCTCACTGCCGTGGACGTGTGCAGCTCGGCGCCGCGCGCGCGGAGCACGCGCGCCGCGTACTCGCCGAGGTGCGGCATGGACTCGGGAAGCAGCCGGTCGCCGACCTCGAACAGATGGAAGCGCAGCTCCGAGCGCGCGATGCGCGGGTAGTAGCGCAGCACGTCGTCCGCGAAGGCCGTCAGCTCCCCGAGCAGCTCGACCCCCACCAACCCCCCGCCCACCACGACGGTGGTGAGCAACTGTCGCCGGCGCCGGGGGTCGTCCTCCGCGTCCGCGCGCTCGAAGCGCTCGATGAAGTGGTTCCTGAGCAGCAGCGCGTCGGCCACGGTCTTGAACGTGAGGGCGCACTCCGAGCCGGGGATGAGCGACATGTTTGTCATGGCGCCGAGGGCGACCATGAGATGGTCGTACGGCAGCTCGTACCTGATTCCCTCCACCGCCGTCGCGTGCACCACCCGGCGCTCCACGTCGACCGCCTCGACCGTCGCCTCGATGAATCGGGCCGACTCGAGGCAGGGGCGGATCGGCTGCGCGCAGTGCCGCAGCTCGATCACTCCGGAGCACGCCTCGAAGAGCAGTGGAGTCAGATAGAAGAAGTTGTCGCGGCTGACGAGGACGATCTCCACGCCCCGGCGGCCGCGGAACAGCCGCTCGAGCTCTCGCGTGGCCGTCAACCCGCCGATGCCGCCGCCAATGACGACGATGCGCGTGCGCGCGGAACCATTCCCGCGGTCGACCGTGGATGCCATTGCCTCATCCCTCCCGTTCCGGGTGTGCCGGCGACGCCGGATCTCCTGCATGCTCGCGGCCACCGGCGCGCGGCACCGTCTCCTTCATCACACCTCGGCCGGGCTCCTCGACAGGGCCGAGTTCCGCTCGGGCTCCTCGGCCGTGGCGGCGCTCGAGCGCTCTGGCTGGGTTCCGCTCGGGCTCCTCGGCCAGGGCGAGTTTCGCTCGAGTTCCTCGGCCGTGGCGGCGGGGGCCATTCGCTTCGGCGGCGCACGCGCTTACACGCTGCGAGCCTCCCCGGG
>CAMLEQ010000019.1 GCA_946479015.1 uncultured Gemmatimonadota bacterium
CTCGCAGCGTGTAAGCGCGACGCCGCCAGAGCCACACCCCCGCGTCACGCCAGTCAACGGAGCCCACCACGGCCCGCGTCACGCCAGTCAACGGAGCCCACCACGGCCGGCGCCTCGCCAGGACACGGAGCCCGCCACGCCCCCGCGCCCCGCCGGTGCGAGGAGCGAGCATGCCACGCGCGCCCGGGGGGGCGCGCTACCGACTCACCGTTTCCCGCGCGCCGTCACCGTGAGCGTCGCGCGCGACTCCTCGCCGTCCACGGACGCCCCCAGCGTCTGCGCGCCGGGCTTCGCGCCGAGCGTCCAGCGCGTGCGCGCGATCCCCGCCGCGTCCGTGGCCGCCTTGCGCGGGGCCACGTTCCCCGCGCCAGGCCGGAACACCACCACCGCGCCCGACACCGGATTGCCATAGACGTCGGTGACCGTCACCGCCACGCGCTTGCCCAGCGGCCGCCCCGCGATGGGCGTGGCGGCGGGATCGTCGAACGCGAGGTTCGCCGCCGGAGCGGGGCGCGCGGCGGCGTGCACCTCGACGCCGCGCTCCACCCCCTCCACGCGAACGGTGAGCCGCTGCGCGCCGGCGGTGCGGGGCATCGTCCACGCGATGCGCGCGATCCCGGTGGAGTCGGTGGATGGCATGCCGTCGGAGAGCTCCCCCGCGCTCGCGAGCAGCCTGAGATGCGCCCCGGCCACGGGGTTGCCGCCGGCGTCGGTGACGCGCAGCACGATGGGCCTGGGGAGCGCCGCACCCGCGCGCCCGCGCTGCGCGTCCCCGGACACCACGGCCACGACCGCCGGCGCGCCCGCCGTGGCGATGGCGCCGATGGCGAACGCGGGCACGGCGCGTCCGCTCCCCACGCGCACGCGCGCGTGCTGCGTCCCCGCGCGCGGACCGAGTGTCCACACCGCGTGCGCCTCGCCTGACGAGTCGGTGCGCGCCTCGAGCGCGGCGATGCGGCCGCCATCATCCGTCGTCCACGCCACCGGAACGTCGGCGAGCGCCCGCCCGAGCGAGTCGGCGACGCGCACGCCGAGCGTGTCGGCGAGCGTCTCGCCCACGCGGCCGGCGAGCCCCTCACGCAGCGATGCCACGCGCGTGTTCGCCGCCACCGGGTCGGCCTCCGCCACCACCACGGCCGCGCTGTCGAGGTGCTCGTCGGTGGCGAGAAGCCGCTGACGTCCGGGGAGCTCGCCGAGCGTCCAGCTCGTGCGCGCGCGCCCGTCGGCGTCGGTGACCACCACCGCCGGCTCCGCGGCGCCGCGGCCGTCGCTCGTGCGGAAGCGCACCGGCTCTCCCGCGATCGGCTTTCCGCGGGTGGACAGGAGCCGCACCACGACCAGCGCCGCGAGCGGCGCGCCGGCGCGGGCGCGCTGGCCGGCGCCAGCCACCACCTCCAGCGCGCCGGGGAGCGCGACCACCTTCGCCGGGAGCTGCGCCGTGATGTCGTCGATGGAGACGGCGATCTGCGCCGTGCCCGTGGCGCGCCCGGTCGCCACGCCCGTGGAGTCGATGGTCACGAGCGAGGTGTCGAGCGAGCGCCAGACGGCCGGGCGCGAGCGCACCACGTAGCCACGCGCATCGAGCGCCTGCACGGGGATGCGAAGGCGCTGGTCCTCCGCCAGCGTGAGCGCGCTGTCGCCGTTCAGCCGCACGGAGGCCACGCGCTGGCGCACGGTGACGTGTGCGCGCGCCGTCCGCTCGCCGACGGCGGCGAGAATGGTGGCCGTCCCCGCGCCCCTGGCCACGACGCGTCCGCCGCCGATGCTCTCGGCGACGCCGGGGCTCTCGCTGCTCCAGTCGATGGTGGCACCGATGAGCGCCGTCCCGTTCGCGTCCGTGACCGTGGCCGCGAGCTGGAGGGTGTCGCCGATGGCGGTGACGGTGTCGTTCGCGGGGGAGAGCCCCACCCAGCTCACGCCGAGGCTGCCGAGCGTGAGCTCGGCGGGCGCTGGTGCCCCGAGCATCCCGTACGAGCGCGCGAAGGTGAAGATCGTGACCGCCGCCGTCCCCGCGGACAGGACGCCGGCCACCACCTTCATCGCGGTGCTGATGTGCCCCTTCTCCAATGGCTTCGGCATATCCGACAGACGCCCCCCGCGCGCGCGCAGTCACGGTGCGGCGGGGAGGCTGTGCCGAAACGCATCACGGATTCGGGCAATGTGCTATGCGGACTCCGCGGGGAGCCACAACGTGAACGTGCTCCCCGCACCGAGCGCGCTCTGCACGCGGATCTCTCCACCCAGCGCGCGCGCCAGGCGCTGGCTGATCGCCAGCCCGATGCCCGTGCCGTGCGCCGCGCCGGGATCGAAGCGCGTGAACTCCTTGAAGAGCATCGCCTGCGCTTCCTGCGCGATGCCGGGGCCGGTGTCCGTCACGTCCACCGCGACCCACGGGCCGGGCTCGCCGCCGTCCGCGCCGCAGCGCGCCCGCACGAGCACGCGCCCACCGGCGGGAGTGTACTTCACGGCGTTCGACACCAGGTTGGAGAGGATCTGTCGCGCGCGGGCGGGATCGGATCGGATGGGCGGCACGGTGTCAGGCAGGTCGACCGCGAGCACGAGCCCCTTCGTCTCCGCCTGCGCGCGGAACTCCTCGGTCACCTCGCGCGCGGTGGCACAGACGTCCATCGGCTCGCGCCGCACATCCACCTGCCCGGCCTCCGCGCGCGCCAGCTCCAGCAGGTGGTCGATGAGCCCCAGCGCCGCGCGGATGGAACGGCGCCCCCTGCGCACGCTCTCCAGCTGCTCGGGGGTGAGCTCCCCCAGGACGCCGTCCTCCAGCAGCGCGAGCGAGCCATCCGCGGCGCCGAGCGGATTCTTGACGTCGTGCGTGAAGCCGCGGATCAGGCGCGCGCGACTCCGCGTCACGCGCTCCAGCTCCTGCCGGCCACGCTCGGCGGCGGCGTGATCCGCCTCGCTCGCCTCACGCGCCTCGCGCTCGCTGCGGAGCAGCCGGTCGCGCTCGATCTCGTGCGCCTTGCGTTCGGTGATGTCCTCGGTGATCCCGGCGATGCGGTACAACACGCCGCGGTCGTTGCACACCGCGAAGCCGCGACACCACACCCAGCGGATCTCCCCATCGGGGCGTACCACGCGAAACTCGAGATCGATGGCGCCCTCCTGCGCCGCGCTCGCGGCGGCAGCGCGCACGCGCTCGCGGTCGTCCGGGTGCACCGCGTCCATCCAGGACTCCGGGTGCTCGTAGAGACTCCGCGCGGTGCGCCCCCAGATCCGCTCGTACGCGGCGTTGACGAAGAGGTAGCGGCGGAGGCCGGGGTCGGCGAGCCAGATCAGGTCATCGATGTTCTCCGCGGTCTGGCGGAAGCGCTCCTCGCTCTCCGTGAGCGCCTCGCCGAGCCGCGACACGAGGGCGGCGGCGGACACGGCGAGCAGCACGAGGCCGATCGTGAGCAGGGCGCTCGTCAGGCCCGTGCGGCGGATCCGCTCGCGTGTCGCGTCCGATACGCGGCCGATCGAATCGTCGAGGCGGGCGGCGGCATCCACCAGCCCCTGGAAGCGCGACTGCTGTGCGTCGATGCGCGTGAGGTATTGCTGCCGCGAGATGTGGCCGGCGTAGAGGGAATCGAGCACCGCATCCGCCGCACGGAAGCCGCGCGTCATCTCCTCCACGCGAGCGGCGATGGCGGGGTCGATCCGCCGGGCGAGGGGAAGGAGCCGCGCCTCCGCGCTCCGCCGGCTCTCGCGCGCGCGCGCGAAGCGCTCCGCGAACCGCGGCTCGCCCGTGAGCAGATAGCCTCGCGTGCCCGCCGCCTCCAGCGCGAGCGCCGCCTGCATCCGGGTGACGAGCGAGCGCGCCGGCTCGATCACCGTCGTGAGCTCGCGCCAGAGCTGCTGCATCCGGTACGACTCCAGCACGGGCAGGATGGCGAGGAGCACGAGCGACGCCAGCACGAGCGCGGGGGCGAGCCGCGCGCGCCGGCGCGCGATCACGCGCAGCCGATCCCCCGCCTCGCGCGCGGCGCTCGGCTCGCTCCCAGGTGCACGTCGATCCCCGGCGTCTAAACGCATGCGCCGTGGGCTCCGCTCCGCTCAGACCGCGCAGTAGAACAGTCTGGCCGGCGGGAGGTTGCGCGGCTCGAAGTCCTCCCGCACTTCGGCGAAGGTAGCGCGGAGGTCGGGGAGCACCGCGCGCGAGAACTGATACACGATGAACACGCCCGTGGGCTGGAGCACGGCGCGCGTCACGCGCACCACGCGCTGGCGCGTGGCCGCCGGCATGGTGCTGAACGGGATGCCCGAGACCACGTAGTCGGCGAGCGGCAGCTTCAGGCGCGCGATGGCGTCGTCGGCGCGCTCGGCGGACGCGTGCACCACGTGCAGGCGCGGGTCGCGCACCACGGCACGGAGGTGCGCGGCGAGCTCCGCGTTCACCTCGAGCGCCACGAGGCTCGCGTCGGGGCGCATGCGCTGCAGGAGCGCCGCGGTGATGGGACCCACGCCGGGCCCGTACTCCACGACCACGCGCGCGCGGTCGAAGGCCACCGGCGCCACGAGGTGCTCGATGAGGTACCGCGAGCTCGGCACGGCGGAGCCGAGCATCAGCGGATGCTTCACGAAGTTGCGGGCGAACAGCAGCAAGCTCTCGAGCTGGACGAGCGACGCGCGCGGCGCGGCTGCGCGCCGGCCGGATTGCCGTTCTCTGGACGTCATACCGCCCCCGGCTGCCGTGATGGACCCCGGCCTCGTCCCTGGCGGAGCGTGTCCGCGACCGTGGTCGGGGAGCCGGTGGCGGCAATGTCACGCATGGCTCGCGCCCGCGCGGTCGGAGGGCGGGGTAGGGGCACTATCGGTGGCCGCGCCCCGTCGGGATATTCCGGACGGCCTTCATCAGGATTCCGACATGCTCCGGATCGCGAGACAGGGGAGCGCGGCTTGGGCGATCGCCGCTTGCGCGTTGCTCGGGTCGCTGGCGTATCCCGCCGCGGCACAGACGATGACCCCCGCGCCCGATTCCGCCGCGCGGGGGGCGCTCTTCACGCGCACGGACGCGTGGATCGCGGGGGGGACCGTGCTCGGGGCCGCCGCGCTGATGACCGCGGACCGCGGGATCACGGATGAGTTCCGCGATCCCGGCCCGCAGCACAGCGGCTTCCTGCACGGCGCCGCGACCGACTTCAACTGGCTCGGCGACCCGGGCACGGTGGTGCTCTCGCTCGGCTTCTACGGAGCGGGGCGGTTGGGGCACCGCCCGCATCTCGCCGAGCTGGGGCTGCGCGGCGCGGAGGCGATCGTGGTGAGCGCGGCGGCCACGGGGCTGGTGAAGGGGGCGGTGGGACGCCAGCGGCCGAGCGTGAACGAGGGCGACCCCGACGACTTCTCGCTCGGTGCCGGATTCGGACGCGCGGGGCACACATCGTTTCCCTCGGGACACGCGACGGCGGCGTTCGCGCTGGCGTCGGTCGCCGCCACGGAGCTCTCGTCGTGGTACCCGCACTCGCGCCGGGTGCTCGTGCCCGCGGTCTACGGCACGGCGGCGATGGTGGCGCTCGCGCGCGTGTACAGCGCGAAGCACTGGAGCAGCGACGTGCTGGCCGGCGCGGGGATCGGCACGTTGAGCGGTCTGCTCGTGATGCGCTTCCACGCGCTCCACCCCCACAGCGGCTTCGACCGCGTGCTGCTCGGCGCGCGGCCGATGGTCACGGGCGCGCGTGGGATCGGCATGGGGTGGCGGATCGCGACGCACTGACGGAGCGCGCACCCGGTGCGGACGTCACGCGACGGGCCCCGTGCGATCCCTCGCACGGGGCCCGTCGTGGTTCGATGGACGCGTCGGCGTCAGCGGCCGCCGCCCTTGGGTTTTCCGTCCGCGGTAGCGTGAGTGCTCCACCAGGCAGGGGACCCGATCAGCTTTGCGTCCTTCTGCTTGGCGACCGCGGCGGCGGGCACGTTCGCCGCGCCTCCGCCGGAGACCTCCCCGGTGGACGTCACCGTGGTGTCCTTCGCCGCGCGCCCGGTATCGGCCTTCGCGGTGGCGCCGGTGTCCGCGACGGCCCGGCTCGCCGGCTTCTGGGGATAGGTGTTCTGCGCGGACGCCAGCGCCGGAACCATCAGGCAGGCGCCGATCGCTCCGATCATCCAGCTCATCTTCATTGGAGTCCCTCCTTCGGCCGAGTCCGCGTGCATGCGGCGGCCGTACCCGTCCCGTCTGCAATCCACGGACCGCGACCGGATGAGGGGACCGCGATGTATTGGGCCCCAACGAAAAGTTCACGCGGCCGGGTCCGGCGGTGCGCACGCATGGGGAGCGCGATGGCGCGGTGCTCCGACACGCGCTTCCCGTTTGTCCGGTGGCGCCCGCGCGCGGCAGAGAACAATGCTTCCCGGATGCGGCCGGATCGGCGGCGGCGCCGCCGATGGCACCGGCGGCGGACGAGAGTCTCGCCAGCGAGGAGATGACGCACATGCCAGTGATGAGCGTGGCCAGATTCGAGCGCTTCTTCCGCGTCGTGGCCGGGCTGGACGTGGACAAGGACGACCTCAGGCGCTACGACGACTTCATCCACCACAAGCTGCACGACCTGCTCGTGCGCGCCGAGGCCGCCGCGAAGGCGAACGGGCGCGATGTGATCCAACCGTACGACCTGCCGATCACCAAGGGGCTGCAGGAGTGCATGCATACGTTCCGGACGCTGGACGAGCAGATCGAGCTGACGCCGATCCTGACGCGGCTCGCCACGCTGCCGCCGCTGGACCTGAGCGCCAGCGACAGCACGGAAGCGGAGCTTCCGTGGATCGCCGGCGGACTGAGCGTGGCGCTCGCCCGGTCGTTCGGGATCATCGATCCCAAGCTGAAGAACCCGCAGACCGTGCAGTGGGAGCGCTCGTTCAAGCTCTTCGACCTACTGCTGTAGGGCCACCGCGTGGCGCCGGACGCGCGCACGGTCGCGCCGTCGCGTCAGGGCCAGAGGTCGCGTATCTCGGACGGCAGCACGTGCTTGACGTCCTCGATCTCGCCATCGGTGACGCGCCGTGCCAGCACGGTGAAGGCGGCACGGGCCACCTGCTCCGGATCGATCGGTACGTCGCGCCCGAACTGCTCCGCGATGTGGGCCAGGAACTGCTCTCGATGACGCACGCGAAGCGGCTTGTCACTCGGATCCCACCCCTCGTAGTAGAAGCCGCGCATCAGCATCGGGAGCTGGGCGGCGAGCTGCGCCACCTCATCCACGGTGAGCATGTCGCGCAGCGCGTGCAGCGTCGCCCTCCAGGCCAGATAGCCCCGGTGACGGTCCCGCGAGCCGAGCAACTGCAGCAGGTCGTTGATCCAGCTGTTGGTCCTGTGGACCGTGGTGTCGAATACTTCGAGGCCAGTCACACTCATCGCACCATCTCCACGGGTGTATCGACGTTCAGCCGCCCGCGTGACTCGCCGCCGGCCGTTCCACCCTCGGCTTCTGGCCGCCCGCCTCGGTGAGGATGTCGAGCACGGACTCGACCTGCGTCTGGTGCCGTGCGGCGACGGCGACGACGATCCCCGATGATGCCTCGGCCGCGCGCGCGTAGTGCGCGGGGGCCTGCCGACGGCGGAAGAACCCGATGATGGCCCCCACCAGCGCACCGCCGAGCGTCATGAAGTTCGGTCCGATCAACTGAATGATGGCGGTGCTCCGCTGACGTACCTCGCCCGGGAGCGCCAGGATCACGAGCGAGATCGTCACTCCGAGGATCAGCCCGATGAATCCGCCGATGCCCGCGAACCGGAACACCTCCCGGTCGGGCACGCGGCGCGCGTCGCGATAGAAGCGGTCGGCGGCGGTTCTCGAGACCACGACCTCGATGAGGTCGCGCGGGACGCCAGCGTCGTAGAGTCGCGTCAGCGCCGTGTCCACCGCGTCCGCCGAGTCGAAGATCGCGGTGACGACCACCGGCTCGCGATGCTCTCGCTGTCGCGGGGCGTGCGTTCCGCCGGTCATCGCGCGCCGCCTGCATGCGCGCGGGCCGCGCCGCCGCGCGGCGTGGGCCCCGTCGATGCGGGACCGACCGCCTGCAGCTCCTCGGCGGTCCAGGGCTTCCCGTCGCGATTCGCGGTGGCCGCCCGGAGCGCGACGACAGTCTGTGGCGTCACCGGCGGCGCGCTGTTCGGCTTCCATTGCCGCACGTACGTCGCGACGGCGGCGATCTCGGCATCCGAGAGCTGATCCCGCCAGGCGGGCATGACGCCGTTGTAGGTCTTTCCCGCCACCGTCACCGGCCCGTGCAGGCCATTCAGGATGATGCGGATCATCCGCTCCGCGGGACCGTTCACCCACTCCGATCCACGAAGGGGCGGGAAGGTGCCGGGCACCCCCATCCCGTCGGGCTGGTGACACGTCTGGCAGCGGGCCGCGAAGATGCGCTGGCCGGCCTGGATGGGGTCGGCCGTCGCGGAGCTGATGCGGCCGGCCGCGGCGGAGCCGGCCACGACGTCGCGCCCCCGGAACGCCGTGTGCGCCCGGGCGTCGAACGTTCCGCCGAAGCGACCGAGATACCAGCCGCCCCAGAAGGTCACGAGGATCATCGCCGTCCAGACCCACCACGGGGCAGGCTCGCGTCCCTCCTCGGGATCGCGCGGCTCGCGCAGGATCGCCCGGTGCAGACGCTCGACGTCCGCTTCCACCTGCTGCGGACTCTCCGGCGCGTCCGAGTGGACCCGGCCCGGTTCCGCCCGCTCCTCGTTGCGAGCGGCCGCTGCGTCGCGCGGCAACGCGTCTCTGGTCACGGCATGCTGTGCACGGTGCGGCGCTCCGCACCGTGCCCTCCACCCAGCGCGTGCGCGCGTCCCGGCGGCGGTGCGGCGGACACGGGATACTCCCGCTCGAGCGACAGCAGGTACGCCACGAGCGCGAGCGCATCCGGCGTGGCGACGATCACCTTGCCGCGTGGGGCGCGCGGCCCCACGACGGGGACCACGTGCTCCCCCGGTCGCACGCCGCCGGGCGCGCGCTCCTCGAAGAGGAAGGAGAACGACGGCATGATCGACCAGGGGACCAGCGCGCGCGGGTTGTAGAGATGGACGAGATGCCAGTTCGGGTCCGGCAGGCGCGCGCCGACGTTGATGAGGTCCGGGCCCGTGCGCATGGTGCCCAGCAGGTGCGGCCGGTCGTACACGTAGTCCGCCGGCTCGGTGGCCCTCGTTCCCCAGCCGCGATCCACATCGGTGGTGAACGCCGGATCGCGAATCTGCTGGCTGTGGCAGTAGACGCAGCCGTTCGCGATGTAGATCCTGCGCCCGCGCGCCTGCTCCGGCGTGTAGGGGGCGAGCTGCTTCGGGACCGGTACGTGCACCAGCATCAGCTGCGGAATCACCACGAGCACGAGCGCGGCAAATCCCACCGTGGCGAGCGCGCCGAGCAGCAGCAGCCACGTGCGAGTCATCGCGCCGACTCCTCGGCCTCGGTCGTGAACACCACCGGCCGCACGTCGTGCATCGGAGGCCGCTCCGGCGCCGGCCGTCGCCCGGTCACCATGAGCCAGTAGTGGTAGGCGAACACCAGGTGGCCGGCGGTCAGGATGCCGCCGGCGATCGACCGCGTCACGAGCCCGGGGAGCGTGACCTCCACGGAGCGCTGAAAGGGCACCTGTGGATCGAGCATGGCCAAGCCCTGGAACACGCCGACGACCGTGAGCGCGATCACGTACATCGCGATCCCGACCAGCACGAGCCAGAAGTGCCAGCGGATGAGGCTCGCGCTCGGCCACTCGTGGCCGACGAGGCGCGGCAGGATGTAGTACAACGAGCCGAAGAGCACGAAGGTGACGAAGCTGTAGACGCCCACGTGAGCGTGTCCGATCGTCCACTCCGTGAAGTGGGTGACCCGGTTCACCTCGCGGAACGCCGTGAACGTCCCCTGCAGCGAGACCGCCGTGTACGCCATGGCGCCGAGCACGACGAAGCGGAGCGTCGGACTGTAGCGCAGCGCCCCGAAGCGCCCGATCATCGTCATGTGGTGATTCACGCCCACCGCGAGCACGGGGATGACCATGAGCGTGCTCGCCACGATGGAGGTCGTGATCATCCACTCCGGCACCGGCCCGCCCACGAGGTGGTGCATCCCGTTCAACGCATAGAAGAACGCGAGCGCCCAGAAGCCGAGCAGGGAGAGCTGGTAGCTGTGGACGGGGCGGCCGAGGACCTTCGGGATGAAGTAGTAGGCGGCGCCGAGATTGATCGCCGTCAGCCAGAGCCCGAGCGCGTTGTGCGCATAGAACCAGTTCGCGGCGGCCGATTCGACCCCGGTCCACGTCGGCCAGTTTCCGATGGTGAAGATCACCGGGAACCAGAGATACGCCCCCACGATGTACCAGACCGAGACGTAGAGGTGGTCCACCTCGCGCCTCGCGAGCGTCCCGAGGAGCGACAGGCCGACGAGGGCGCCACCGACGATGAGCCACGGGTCGGCGATGTAGCGATCGAGCTCCAGCCACTCCAACCCATCGGTCCGCCCGGCGAGGATGGCGATGATGCCGATCACCAGGCCGATGTTCCACAGCACGATCCCGATCTGCGCCAGTCGCGGGCCGCGCAGCTCGGTGTGGAGGAGGCGCGGCAGGATCCAGAGCGACACGCCGAGCATCGCGATCGACGCCCAGCCGTAGATCATGGCGTTCATGTGCGCGGGGCGGATGCGGCCGAAGGTCAGCCACGGCTCCCCGGAGAGCCAGTCGGGAAAGTGCATCTTGAGGCTGGCCACATCGCCGAACGCGGACCCGATGAGGAGCCACCCGATCGCCGTCGCGAAGGCGAGGAGCGCGGGGCGGCGGCTGGAGGCGTCCGCGCGCGCGCGGAGCTGGATCTCCTCGCTCGCGCCCTGATACGGAGTGGGGCCGACACGCGCTGCCTCGGTCACTCGGCACCTCCCCATTCACCGGGCGCGGGCGGGGTGAGCGGCCCGTACTCGAGCACTCGCTCGGCGCGCTGCTCCGGCGTTTCCCACGGACGCTCGACGGAGCAGTCCCCGGGCTCGAAGATCACGCGCGCCTGCCGATCGAGATGGCTGAACTGCCCGCGCCGCCATCCCCAGAGGAAGGCGAGCAGGGCGAGCGCGCCTAACGCGGCTCCGGTGAGCACGACGGCCAGGGACGACGGAAACATGCTGCCGCTTCTCCGAGATGGTGTCCGGTTGCGCCCGTACCGCGGGCTCACTCGCTCGGCGCACCCGCCGCCTGTCCGTCTCGGGTCCGGAGCACGATCCGGCCGAGCACGTGTCCCTTCGCGAGCCGCGCATGCGCCTCCGCGGCCCGGTCGAGCGGGTAGACCGCCGCGATCGGCACGCGCAGGTGTGCCTCGTCCACGGCGCGGTCCAGGTGCTCGAACTCGCGCGGGCCCGCCACCGCGTCGTACGCCACCACGCGGACCCCGGGGCGGCGGCGCGGCGCGGGCTCGACGCCGTTGGGGTACGCCACGCGGGCGTCGACGCGCAGGAAGTCGAGGCAGCGCTCGAGCGCGGCCCCGCCCGCGAGCGCGAGGACGGCATGGAGCCCGTCGGGGGCGAGCGCGCGCAGTCGCTCCACCTCATCCTCGCGCCGCGCGTCGAACACGAAGTCGGCGCCGAGCTGCCGCACGAGAGTGGCCGCGCCGCCGCCACTGGCGGTCCCCAGCACGCGCGCCAGGCGGCGCTTCGCGAACTGCACGGCGAGCGTCCCCACCGCACCCGAGGCTCCGAAGATCAACACCGTCTCGCCCTGGCTCACCTCCAGGTGGTCGTCGATGCCCTGGACCGCGGTGAGTCCGGTCACCGCACCGGCCCCCGCCTGCAGCAGGTCGAGCCGCCGTGGCACGAGCCCCGCTCGCTCGGCGTTCACCGCCACGTACTCGGCGTAGAAGCCGCCTTTGGGGTTGGCGTACTCGTAGGCCCATACCCGGTCGGTGATGTGAAAGCGCTCCACGCGCGCGCCCAGCGCCACCACGAGCCCGGCGCCATCCGTGCCGAGCACGAGCGGGAAGCGCGCGCGCTCGGGGGCATCCGCACCGTCGCGGATGCCGGCATCCCAGACGCCCACGCCCGCCGCGTGCACCTCGATGAGCACCTCGCGCGGCCCCGGCTCCGGCACCGGCAGCGTGTGGACCGTGAGCACCTCCGGCCCGCCGAACCTGTCGATCGCGGCGGCCTTCATGGTGGTGGGGACGCTCGGAGCCCGGCGCTCCGCGACTCTTCTCGCGCGCATACGGCCGGCGCCTGCTGGAGGGAGGCGAAGGGCGTCTGGACGCGCAGCCTCAGCTCCGCTCGCTGCTCCTGTCGGACGACGACGACTGGCCCCGCATGCCCGAGCTGTCGCCGGCCTGACTGCTGCTCGTCGCGTCGGGGTGGTTGTTCCGGTTGTGCTGATCGAGCTCCTGCCTGGAGTCGAGGTGCGCGCCGCAGATCCTGCAGTCGAATTCGTGGGTGTGTGCCATGATCTCCTCCTGCTGCCGTGTGTCGTGCCCCGGCCGTCGTTGGTGTGCGACGCCTGCGGCCGGAGCGGTGGCTGCTCATGCTGCACCACGTGTGCCCAGCGGGCTAGCTGGTTCTCGATCCCGCGCTCGTGGCGGTGGCCGGAGACACGATCACGCGCGCGGCCGGAGCGCCGACGGCGCGGCGCCTCCGCCGGAGCGCGTACGCCTTCGCGAGCATCGCGCCTCCGATCCACGTCACGAGCAGCGTCAGCGGAAGAGCGATCACGCGCGGCCAGAGCACGGCCACGAGCGCGATCGCGAGGAGCACCGCTCCCATCGTGGCGGCGAGCTGTGCCTCCGCGGGGCCGAGTGCGCGGCGCTCGGTGATCATCGCGCCGGCGGCGTTGCCGAGCCGCAGCGCGCCGGCCGCGATCCGCCCCGCGCTGCCTCCGCCGGCGTCCGACACGGGGCGGCGCCTCGCGCCCCCACGCGCGCGCCGGCGCGTGGTGCCGAGCACGATCTCCGTGGCGTTCGCCAGATCGTCGACGTACATCCGCTCCATTGCTCGCGCGAACGCCGCATCGTCCACGGCGACGTCGAGCTCCCAGTTTCCGAGCCAGCTCGCCAGGTTGAGATTGCTCGAGCCCACGCGCGCCCATCGCTCGTCGACGACGGCGCTCTTGGCGTGAAGCATCGATCCCATCCACTCGAACACGCGCACTCCCGCCTCGAGGAGCGGACGGTAGCCGGCCTGTGAGAGCGGCCGGAGGATGGGAATGTCCGACCCTCCGGGCACGAGCAGGCGCACGTCCACCCCGTCGCGCGCGGCCGAGCAGAGCGCGTGCACGTACGGCGGCGTGCCCACGAAGTACGCATCGGTGAGCCACAGCGTCCGCCGGGCGGCTGCCGCCATGATCTGGTCGAGCCGAAGCACCCCGGCCGTGAACGGCTCGGTCGCCACGACGCGGAGCGCGACTCGTCCGGCGGACTCGCCGCCGCCGCTCGATGCGCGCTCGTCGTGGGGGATGGGCGGACCGGCCGCTGCCCACGCGCGCGCGAACGCCTCCTCGACCGATCGCGCCGCCGGTCCGCGCACCTCGACGCCGGTGTCGCGCCACGGCTCGATGCCGCGTTGCGGGTCGCCGATCCACGGCTGCCCGACGCAGAGCCCCGACACGAACGTGATGCCGCCATCCACCGTGAGGGACTTGCGGTGGTCGCGATGCAGCCAGCCGAAGGGGCTCGCGAGCTGCGGCGGATTGAAGCACCGCACCGCCACACCGGCCCGACCGAGCGACCGCCAGTAGCGCCGCGGCGTTCTCCCGGCATCGCCGAGCCAGTCGTAGATCACGCGGACGCGTACCCCCTCGCGCGCCTTCGCGGCGAGCGCATCGGCGAACATCGCGCCCGCCTCATCGGCCCGTATGATGTAGCTCTCGAAGTACACCGTCCGCCGCGCGGACCGGATGGCATCGAGCCACGCCGGATAGTTCTCCGCCGAATTCCTCAGGAGGCGAATGCCGTTCCCGGTCACGGGCGGCGCATCGGCCGCACGCGAGAGCGCCTGGTCGAGGAGATCCCGATCGGACGGGGTGCGCGGACGGCCGGCGGATGCCACGCTATGAACTCACCTTCACTCGGCGTCCCCGCTGGCGCTCGGCGATCGGCACGATGATCTCGAGCACTCCGTTGCGGAAGATCGCCGCGATGCCACTCTCGTCGGCGCCGTCCGGGAGCGGAATCGTCCGCTGGAACGTGCCGTACACCACCTCGCTCCTGGTGACCCCCTCGCGCTCCTCCTCGTACTCCTGCCGGCGCTCCCCCGAGATGGTGAGCATTCCGTCGTCCACGGAGACATCGATGTCATCGGCTCTGAGCCCCGGCAGATCGGCGCGCACCACGATCGCGTCCGGGCGCTGGAGCACTTCGATCTGAGGCACCAGCAGCTCGGCGCCCGTGGTGCCGAGATCCCTCCCCGTCGTACGCGTCGCGGGGAGTGTCCCCAGGCCGCCCTGCGCGAAGGGCGCCAGCGTCGGGCGCGCCATTCCGAAGCTCCCGAACAGCTGGTCCATCTCCTCGCTCATGCGCCACATCAGCTCCAGCGGATTCATCGGGAGTCCGCCGCGCGCGAGCCCCTGCCTGCCGGTGCGCGCGCGCTGGAGCGCGCGTCCGCGCCCGCGCGTCGCCCCCTCGGTGCGCTGCGCCGACTCCTCGCCGCTCACAGGAATGGGCCGCTCGGCCTCCCTGCCGCTCGCGCCTCCCGCGCCCTGCTCCGTGCTGCCCCCTCGCGCCGTGGTGCCGGAGGCAGAAGTCCCTTGCTGTGCGTGTTTCCCCGCCGCATCGCCGGGCCCTTCGCGTCGTGTGGCCATTCGATGATCCCTCCCCTCGACTGTACAATGGATCACGATGCGCCGGCGCGTGTCGCGACCGGCGCCGCCTCAAGCTGGCGTCGGCAGCTGATGGGCGGTGCCAGGCAAGTGCGAAGCCGACTCTCGCGCTTTCCCGACGGCGAATCGTTCACGGTACGATGTAGTGTGAATGCACTTCGCCGAGGTCATGCGAGACGCCTCACCGAGGTCATGCGACGAAGTCGGCTCCCGGCAACGGCCAAGGCAGGAGCCGAGGCGCTGATCGTGGAGCCTCGACGGCACGGGGGTGATGCCCGCGCGAGTGGGAGGGAGAACATGGCGGACATGAAGAGAATCCCGGGAGACCATCTCGGTGCGTACTTCGAAGCATTCACGAAGCGCTATCTCCTCGATGCGGCGCCCGAGCGCGTGGACGTCGAGGTGCTGGAGCCCCGCTGGGGCGACTGGCGCGCCGTGGAGGGCGTCCGGCTGATGGGGATCACGTACGACCCGCACGAAAGCGCGCTCGAGTTCGAGCTGGAGCCGGGGGATCACCGCGTGTACCACCCCGTGGACGTGTGGGTCGTCGAGGAGCCGGACGGCTTCGTGAGCGGCATCGACCTCGTACGCGCCGACGGCACGCGCGAAGTCGTGCGCATCCAACGGATGGGGGTGCAGCGCGTCGATTGATCCGGGACGCGCGGCCCCATCGCCGGCGGAGCAGGTGGGTGCTGCGCAGGCACTGACGGGTGCGCAGGTGCTGCGTGCCTCGCCCGTGCCGCTGATGCTGGTGGGGCCGGCCCTCCAGGTGCTGATGGCCAACCCGGCGCTCGCCCGCCTGACGGGCCGCGACGCGGCGGTGGCGATGACGGGCGGGGTGGACGCGCTGGTCGCTCCCGACCAGCGGGAAGCGGTGCGGGAATGGCTGGCGCGCGCACGCGCGCCGGAGGGTGGGCCGGTAGAGCGTGCGGTGCGCGTGCTTCGCGCGGACGGCGCGGTGATCGACACGCGCTGGGCCATCGCGCCCGCGGGCGATGCCACCGACGTGCTCCTCGTCCACGTCCAGGAGACCAGGGCTCCGCCGCCGGAAGGCGGCGAAGACCTCGCACGCGATGCGATGACGCGCGTGTTCTGGGCCATGCCCGATCCGGCAGTCCTCGTGCTCGAGCGTGACGAGACGATCATCGGAGCGAACGAGCCGTGGTGCGCGGCGATCGACTACCGCGTCGCCGACGTGATCGGCGCCCGACTCGACTCGCTGGACATCGGGCTCGACGCCGCCGCGCGAGCGAGCGTGCACCGGATGCTGGCACACGGGAAGGCCGTGCGGAACGTGGAGATCGCCTACCATCGCCGGGGGGACACGGCGATGCGGCGGGCGTCGGTGTCCGTCGAGGTGGTCCACGTGTCCGGACACGAGGTGCTGCTCGCGATCTGCCGCGACGTGACCGCGGAGCGGGGCATGGAGGAGCATCGCCGGCGCACGCAGCGGCTCGAGGCGCTCGGCCGCCTGGCGAGCAGCGTCGCGCACGACTTCAACAACCTGCTCACCGTGATCCTGGCGAGCGGGCAGCTGGTGGGCAACAGCTTCGACGCCTCCGACGCGCGTCGCGGCGACGTCGCGGAGATCCTGAAGGCGGCACGGAGCGCGGCGGGACTCACCAAGCAGCTGCTGACCTTCGGCCGCAGCGCCACGTACGAGCCGCGGCCGGTGGACCTGAACAACGTGGTGCGCAATGTCCACCCGATCCTGGCGCGCCTGCTCGGTCCGGACATCCGGCTGCGATCCGTGGCCGCTCGGGAGCCGGCCTGGGTGCTCGCCGATCCGACGGCGCTCGAACAGGTGCTCCTGAACCTGACGGTGAACGCGCGCGACGCGATGCCCGAGGGCGGGCGCCTGCTCATCGCCGTGACGGCGGTGACGGTGACGGACGCAATGGTGCGCGGTGCCGCGGCCGACATGCCGCCTCCCGGGAGCTACGTACGGCTGGCCGTGCGCGACAACGGGATCGGGATGGACGAGCACACCAGGTCCCGACTCTTCGAGCCGTTCTTCACCACCAAGAGCGTCGGCCGCGGCACCGGACTCGGATTGAGCACGGTCTACGGCATCGTGAACCAGTGCGAGGGGTGCATCACCGTGGAATCCGCATCGGGACGCGGCACCACCTTCCGGGTGTACCTGCCGCCGCTCGCGGCGAGCGGCGCCGGAGGAGAGCGACCCGTGCGGCGCGGCGCGGCGGCGTAGGCGCGCCGAACAACGGAGGCGCGCCGGCACGGGTGCCGGCGCGCCCGGTCCGCATCGCCCGGCGGAGTCCGCCGGTCACGCCGTCAGCACCACCTTCTCGCAGTTGTCTCTCTTGTTCAGGAACATGTCGTACCCCTCGGGCGCCTGGTCCAGCGGCAGGCGGTGCGTGATCACGAAGCTCGGATCGATCTCGCCATTCCGGATCCGCTCGAGCAGCGGGCGCATGTAGCGCTGCACGTGGCACTGCCCGCTCCGCAGCGTGAGCGACCGGTTCATCACGGAGCCCATGGGGAACTTGTCGATGAACCCGCCGTACACGCCGATCACCGACACCGTGCCGCCGTTGCGGCATGCCATCACCGCCTCGCGCAGCGCGATCGGCCGATCGGTCTCCAGCATCAGCGCCTGCTTCGTGCGGTCGTAGGCGTACTCCAGGCCGTGCGTGTGCGCTTCCATCCCCACCGCGTCGATGCACGCGTCGGGACCGCGGCCGCCGGTGAGCTCCCGCAGCGCATCGACCACGTTGTCCACGTCCTCGTAGTCGATCGTCTCGGCGCGCGAGCGCTCGCGGGCCATCTGCAGGCGATACGGGAAGCGGTCGATCGCGATCACGCGCTCGGCGCCGAGCAGGAAGGCGCTGGCGATGGCGAACTGCCCCACCGGGCCGCACCCCCACACGGCCACCACATCTCCGGGATGGATGTCGGCCATCTCCGCGCCCATGTAGCCGGTCGGGAAGATGTCCGAGAGGAACAGCACCTGATCGTCGGAGAGTCCGTCGTCCACCTTGAGCGGCCCCACGTCGGCGTACGGTACCCGGACGTACTGCGCCTGGCCGCCGGCGAAGCCCCCGAGCAGGTGCGAGTAGCCGTAGATGCCGGAGGGCGAGTGCCCCCACATCTTCTCCGCCATCCAGGCGTTCGGGTTGGAGTTCTCGCACGTGGAGTAGAACCCGTGCTGGCAGTGCCAGCAGTTGCCGCACGCGATGGGGAAGGGGACCACCACGCGGTCGCCCGCCTTCAGGTTCTTCACGTCGCGCCCCACCTCCATCACCTCGCCCATGAACTCGTGGCCGAGCACGTCTCCCCGCTCCATGGTGGGAACGAAGCCGTTGTAGAGGTGCAGGTCGGAACCGCAGATCGCGGTCGACGTGATGCGCACGATCGCGTCGCGCGAGTTCAGGATCCGGGGATCGGGGACGTCCCGCACTTCCACGTTGTGCTTGCCCATCCAGCAATTGGCCTTCATCGGTCCTCCTCTGTACACCGTCATCGAAGGCGGGCCGCATCCGGCCGCGGCCCGCCGCTCACTCGCCCGCGATCACGCCCGGAGCTCCTCCTCCGCCGGAGGCACGGCGGGGTGCGGGCCCGGACGCACGGTGGCATCCGACACCAGCACCTCGCCGGTCTCCATCACCTGCTTGAAGGCGCGCAGCTCCCGCTCGATCTCGTAGTCGGGGATGGCGCGGAAGAGCTGCGCCAGCTTCGTGGTGACCACGCCGCCCGGCGGCTGGTACGACAGGTTCACCACCACCTCCGTGCCGCGTCCGCCCGGTGCCTCGCGGAAGCGCACCGCTCCCTCCGTGCGCACCTCCGATCCCTCCAGCGACCGCCACGCGATCAGCTCGTTCGGCCGGTCCTCGGTGATCTCGGCGTCCCACTCCAGCCTCATCCCGGTGGGCATCTTCGCCGTCCAGTGCGAGCGGCGATCGCCGGTGACCCGCACCGACTCGAGATATCTCATGAAGCGCGGCAGATTCTCGAAGTCGTGCCAGAAGCGATACACCTCCTCCGGCGAGCGGCCGATGGTGATGCTTCGCGTCACGCGGGCGAGGCGGCGCGCCGGCTCGGCGCGCGACAGCCGGCGGCCGGCGTACACATCCAGCGCGCTGATGCCGATCACCGCGGCGGTGGCCGCCGTGGTCCGATTGCGCTGCGTGCTGTCCGACGTGAGGGCCCGTCCCAGCAGCGTGAGATCCATCGCGTCGCCCGCGACCCGGCTCCACGCCCAGCGCGCGGCGGCGGGCTGCGAGAGCAGGCCGATGCCGCTCGCGATCTCGCGCGCGCCCACGGCACGCATGACGTTGCGGCTCTCCTCGTCATCGCGCACGCCGATCATGCGCGCCATGCGCTGCGGTGCGACCAGCTCCGCGAGGCCGAGGCCGATGCTGAACCACCCGAGCGCGGTCGCGAGCCCCGCGCCTTCGCGTCGCGATGGCGCGCGCGTGCCACGCGTCTGCAGCGGCAAGCCCGCCCCGCCTCGTTGCGTTTCCGATCGTGTCGCCGTGCCCATGGTGACCTCCTTGGGCCCGCGATGGAGCTCGAGGCCCGTCGATGTTTGCGCCGTCAGTGGCGGACGGAGAGTGCCAGCACACCACGTGCCCCGAACGGCGCGGGAAGCAGGACGCGCGACGCCGCCTGGCGTTCGCACGCGCCCCGGTCGCCGCCGCGACCAGTCACCGCGAAACGGTCGCGCGATCCGCGAGCGGGTGGCGCTGCCCTTGCGGCCCGTGTGGCGTGGGTCGTCGGGCACGGGTGGTCACAGCCGGACTGGAGAGTGTCATGGACAACGAGCGGGATCGCCGGGACGACGCGGCAAAGGATCCGAACGAGGAGCGCGGGCAGGACGTGCGCGAGAGCGGGTTGCCGGGAGGCGGGCGCGGGCGCCGCGATGAGGTCGGCCAGAGTCGGGTGTACAACATCAAGGACGACAACATTCCCCCGGATGCCGAGATCCGCATGGCCGGCTCGTGGGGCGGTGGTGACTACAACGAATCCGGCGGCTCGGAGCTGGTCTTCCGGGATGGGACGGTGCTCGGTGGCATGACGGCCGGCCCTGATGGGGAGCCGACGATCGATATCCACGCCGGGAAGGGACCCCCGCCCGCGGAGGAGGAAGATGCGGTGATCGGCAACGGCGCCGAAGCCGTGGACCGGCGCGAGTTGATGCTTCGCGGACTGCCGCCGAGCGACGAGACGTCGCGTGCCGACGCGCCGCGGAGCCAGGAGGGGAGGGAGCAGCGCGAGCCGGAGAGTCGCGGCCAGGCGTAGCACCCGTCGGCCGCGCCCGCCCCGGGCCGCCCCCGCCCCCCCCCCCGCCCCACCCCCCCCCCGGGAGCGCCCCCAGGGGGCGCCCCGCGGCGGCGCCCG
>CAMLEQ010000020.1 GCA_946479015.1 uncultured Gemmatimonadota bacterium
CCCTACTCTCGCTCTACCTCGCTCCTCTGCCCATCAGTTCCCCACACGCCACACGCGTTCCATGGTGGTCTAGCGACCAGGTCCTAGGCCCCCCCTCCCCCCCAGCCCCTAGCAGTTCGCTGACAATCATCGCCGCTCGCTGACAATCGCCGAACCTCCGCCCCACCTACGCCGCCCCGCGCGCTTCTAGCTTCGTCTCCGGTCGCCAATGGCACCAGGCGTCACGCCGGCACTGGAGGGGGAGCATGGTCGAGAGGTCCATCGCGCACGCGGGGCGCGCGTGCATCGCCTGCATCACGTGCATCGCGCTCGCATCCCGCGCGGCGGTCGCGCAGGCCACGCCACCATCGCGTGCCGGCGCGGCGGAGCGGGTGATCGTGGCCGCATCGGCCACGGGCCCGATCACCCTCGACGGACGGATCGACGAGCCGGCGTGGGCACACGCGGATGTCGCGGGCGACTTCGTGCAGCAGTATCCCACCCCGGATGCCGCTCCCACGCAGCGCACGGAGGCGCGCGTCCTGTACGACCACGACGCGCTCTACGTCGCGATGCGGATGTTCGACTCGCACCCGGACTCCATCGCCGCCACGCTCGCGCGCCGCGACTACACCGGCTACTCCGACTGGGCGCAGGTGGTGATCGACAGCTACCACGACCGGCGCACCGCCTTCCGCTTCGCCGTCAATCCCGCCGGCGTGCGGAAGGATGTGTTCGAGTTCGACGACACCGACGAGGACGTGGGCTGGGATGCCGTCTGGGAGGCCGCGGCGCGCATCGACTCGCTCGGATGGACGGCGGAGCTCCGCATCCCCCTCTCCCAGCTCCGCTACGGCGCGTCGAGCGGGGAGCAGACGTGGGGGATCGAGTTCATCCGCGACATCGCGCGCCGCGATGAGCGCGACAACTGGGCGCCGATCCCCGCGGACTTCTCCGCGTTCGTCTCCCGCTTCGGCGCGCTGCGTGGACTCTCCGGCATGGGCGGCGCGCGCCGCGTCGAGCTCCAGCCGTACACGCTCGCCCGCGTCGCGCGCGCGCCGGGCTCTCCCGCCGATCCCTTCTGGTCGCGCAACGCGCTCTCCGGCGGCGTCGGCGCCGACCTGAAGTACGGGATCACCTCCAACCTCACGCTCACCGCCACGATCAACCCGGACTTCGGGCAGGTGGAGGCCGATCCGTCGAAGGTGAACCTCTCCGCGTTCGAGCTGTTCCTCGACGAGCGGCGGCCGTTCTTCACCGAGGGGAGCGACATCTTCGGCTTCCCCATCGCCCTCGATTGGACGCTCCGCAACAACTACTTCGGCGACGACCGCCCCTTCTACTCGCGCCGCGTGGGGCGCGCGCCGGAGGGGAAGGTGCCTGACGATGCCGCCTTCCGCGACGTGCCGGAGGCCACCACGATCCTCGGCGCGGCGAAGCTGTCGGGCAAGACGCGCGACGGGTGGTCGGTGGGCGTGCTCGACGCGGCATCCGCGCGGGAGACCGCGCGCTGGAGCGACGGCTCCGCCGTGCGCCGCCGGGAAGTGGAGCCGTTCGGCAACGTCGTGGTGGCGCGCCTCATCAAGGACTTCCGCGCGGGGAAGAGCGCGGTCGGCGGGATCTTCACCGCGCTGAACCGCCACATCGATGCGCCGTCGCTCGACTTCCTCGGCCGCGCCGCGTACACCGCGGGGCTCGACCTCCGCCACCGTTTCGACAGGTCGTACGAGGCCGCGGCCGCGTTCCTCGCCAGCCACGTCGCAGGCGACACGGCGGCGATCGCGCGCCTCCAGTGCTCCTCCGCGCATTACTTTCAGCGGCCGGACGCGCGCAACTTCCGGTACGATCCCACCCGCACCTCGCTCGATGGCGTGGAGGCGCACGCGCGGCTGTCCAAGTACGCCGGCGCCTGGCGGTGGGGGATCGTGGGGCACGCCATCACCCCCGGGTTCGACGCGAACGACGCGGGATTCACGCGCGCCGCCGACTGGTTGATGCAGGTGGACTGGATCGGCTACGAGCACCTCGCCCCGGGACGCCACGTGCGCAGCTGGAATCTCTACGCGAACCAGCGCTCGGGGTGGAGCACGGGAGGGGAGCACCTCTCCACCGTGGTGTCGCTGAGCGGCGCGGTGGAGCTGAACGATCTCTGGGGCGGTGATGCGGGCTTCGACCAGGAGCTCCCCGCGCTCTCCACGTCCGTGCTCCGCGGCGGTCCGGCGATGCGCCTCCCCTCGCTCACCATGGCGTGGGCCGACCTCCACAGCGACGCACGGCGTCCGCTCTCGCTCCAGCTCTCGACGTCGGCGTGGCGCGAGGCCGAGTCCAGCGGGCGCGGCTGGAGCGTCTCGCCCACGTTCACCCTGCGCCCGAGCAGCCGCGTGGAGCTCACCGTGGGGCCCGCCCTGAACCGGAACGAGGATGCGTGGCAGTACGTGGCCACGCCCACGGCGGCCGGCGCGCCGCGCTACATCTTCGGCCGCATCGCGCAGACGACGGCATCGCTCACCACGCGCGTGGACTACACCTTCACGCCGCGCCTCTCCCTCCAGCTCTACGGCGCTCCCTTCGTGAGCGCCGGCCGCTTCTCGCGCTTCAGGATGGTCACCGACCCGCGCGCCCGCCGCTTCGCCGACCGCTTCCACACCTTCGGCGCGGGCGAGCTCTCTCGCGACGCCGCCACGCGCCGCTGGGCCGCCGACCTCGACGGCAACGGCGCCCCCGACCTCTCGTTCGCCGACCCCGACTTCAGCATCCGCCAGTTCCGCTCGAACGCCGTCCTCCGCTGGGAGTACCGCCCCGGCTCCACGCTCTACCTGGTCTGGACCCAGAGCCGCGACAGCACCGACGCCCTCGGCGCCTTCCACCCCGCCCACGACGCTGCCGCCCTCCTCGCGGCGAAAGCGACGAACGTGGTCACGGCAAAGATCTCCGTGTATTTCTAGGGGACGGCTAGGACCTGGTGGCTGGACCACCATGGAACGCGTGTGGCGTGTGGGAGGCTGACGGATAGAGGGGCGAGGTAGGGCGCGTGTAGCGCGGGATGTAGAGAAAGTTCACCTACAGCCGAGCCTACTCTCGCTCTACCTATCTCCTCGTCCCGTCAGTTCCCCACACGCCACACGCGTTGTTTGGTGGTCCAGCCACCAGGTCCTAGATCCTAGGCCCCCGGCCCCCCATCATCCCTCTGTATCCCCTGACCCCCACCCCCTGCCCCCATGCAGTTGCTCCCTTTCGACATCACCGAAGCCACCCTCCCCAACGGACTCCGCGTCATCATCGTCCCCACGGGGTTTCCCGACATCGTGTCCCTCCAGATCCCCGTGAAGACGGGGTCGCGCAACGAGGTGGAGTCGGGGAAGACGGGGTTCGCGCACTTCTTCGAGCACATGATGTTCCGCGGCACCGAGCAGTACCCGCCGGAGAAGTACCAGAGCATCCTCACGCGCGCAGGGGCACGGCAGAACGCGTACACCACCGACGACTACACGAACTACCACATCACCTTCTCCCGCAACGATCTCGAGACGATCCTCGAGATCGAGGCCGACCGCTTCCAGCGGCTCAGCTACCCGGAGGAGGACTTCCGCACCGAGGCGCGCGCGGTGCTCGGCGAGTACAACAAGAACAGCGCCGACCCCACGGAGAAGCTGTTCGAGGTGATGCGCGACAGCGCGTACACCACGCACACGTACAAGCACACCACGATGGGCTTCCTCCCCGACATCGAGGCGATGCCGGAGCAGTTCGAGTACTCGCGCGAGTTCTTCCGCCGGTGGTACCGCCCGGAGTTCACCACCATCATCCTCGCCGGCGATGTCACCGCCGCGGAGGCGCTCCCGCTCGTGGAGCGGTACTGGGGCGACTGGCGCCCCGGCGGCCACACGGTGGAGATCCCCGCCGAGCCGGAGCCGGCGGGGCCGGTGTACGCGCACGTGCCGTGGGAGACGCCCACGCTCCCCTGGGTCGCCGTCTCCTTTCACGGCCCGGCGTTCGATGCCGGCGACCACGCGTACGCGGCCACGGATCTGCTCGTCGACCTCTGGTTCGGCGAGACCTCCGACCTCTACCGCCGCCTGGTGGAGGTGGAGCAGAAGGTGGATCAACTGTTCGCGTACAACCCCGGGAGCGTGGACCCGGGGCTCATCACCATCGGCGGCCGCGTGAAGGATCCCGCCGACGTGGTGGAGGTTCGCGACGCGATCCTCGCCGCGGCGGCCGCGGCGCGCGACACGCTGCTCCCCGCGCGGCGCGTGGCGGAGGCGAAGTCGAACCTTCGCTACGGCTTCGTGCGCGAGCTCGACGACACGGAGAAGATCGCCGCCACGCTCGCGCGCTTCGTCCAGTACGACCGCACGGTGGAGACGCTCGAGGCGCTCTTCCGGAGCTACGCCGGGGTGACGGCGCGCGACGTGCGCGCCGCGGCGCGCCGCTGGCTCACCGATGCGCGCCTGGTGGTGACCACGCTGTCGCACCAGGCGATGCCTGACGCGATGACGCAGCTCCCGCCGCTCGCCACCTTCCGCCCGCACGCTCCCGCCGCCGGTCGCGCGCCGGAGCTGCTGCTGCAACGCTCCGTGCTCCCGCAGCTCGACGTGAAGTTCCTCTTCCGCGTCGGCTCCGTGCACGACCCGCGCGGCAAGGAGGGGCTCGCCGCCCTGGCCGCGGCGATGATCGCGGACGCGGGGAGTCGCGACCTGCGCATCGACGAGATCACGCGCGCCCTCTACCCCATGGCCGCGAGCTTCGATGCGCAGGTGGACCGGGAGATGACCACGTTCACCGCGCGCGTGCACCGCGACAAATGGAAGGAGCTGTTCGACATCGCGCTCCCCATGCTCCTCACGCCCGGCTTCCGCGAGGAGGACTTCGTCCGGCTCCGCGACGCGCAGCGCAACGCGCTCGAGCAGGACCTGCGCTCGAACAACGAGGAGGAGCTGGGGAAGGAGCGGCTCCAGGAGCTCGCCTTCCACGGCACCCCGTGGGCCCATCCGGTGCTCGGCACGGTGGAGGGGATCGCCGCCATCACGCTCGACGACGTGAAGGCCTTCGTGGCCGAGCGATTCGTGCGCGCGAACCTGATGCTCGGCGCGAGCGGTGATCTCCCCGAGGCGCTCCTCGACCGCGTGCGCGCCGCGTGGTCCGCGCTCCCCGCGGGAGAGGCGGTGCCGGTGCCGCAGGGCGCGGTCGAGCGGCACGCGGGGATCCGCGTGAACATCATCGAGAAGGACACGCGCGCCACCGCGATCTCCTTCGGCCACCCGATCGACGTCACGCGCGAGCACCCGGACTTCCCCGCCCTCTGGCTCGTCCGCGCCTGGCTCGGCGAGCACCGCTCGTCGGTGTCGCACCTGTACCAGCGCATCCGCGAGGTGCGCGGGATGAACTACGGCGACTACGCCTACATCGAGGCGTTCCCCGGCGCCATGTTCCAGTTCTTCCCCGACGCCAACCGCGCGCGCCACCGGCAGCTGTTCGAGGTGTGGCTCCGCCCCGTGCTCCCCGCGAACGCGCACATGGCGCTCCGCCTCGCGCTCCACGAGCTGCGCCGCCTCGTCGCCGACGGCCTCTCCGCGGAGGCGTTCGAGAGCACGCGCGACTACCTCATCAAGAGCCTCCCGCTGCTCGTGTCCACCCAGGACCTCCAGCTCGGCTACGCGCTCGACTCGGCGTGGTTCGGCATCCCCGACTTCGCGACGTACATGCGCGAGCGCCTCGCCGCGCTCGACCTCGACCAGGTGAACGCCGCCATCCGCCGCCATCTCTCGGCGACGGACCTCGACGTGGTGATGATCACGCGCGATGCCGCGGCGCTCCGCGATGCACTCGTCTCCGACGCGCCGTCCGTCGTCACGTACGACGCGCCGAAGCCGCCGGAGCTGCTCGCCGAGGATCGCGAGATCGGCGCGATGCCCCTCGGCATCCGCGCCGCCGATGTCACCATCACCCCTGTGGAGTACGTCTTCGAGCGCTGACCGCCGGCCGTATCGGCGGCGGCCGGCGATCGTCTCCCACACATGGCGCGTCTTCCCTCGCTCGGCGGCGTGTCCGCGCCGCCGAGCTACACCCCCGAATCGGACCGCACGGCACGCGAGGGCAGCGGCTCCGTCGCCGCTCCCCTCCCGTCAGGAGCGCGCCCCTGGGCCCGCGCATTGGCCGCGCTCGTGGCGCTCGTCGCATCGGTGGTGGTGGTGGCGGCCGCGTCGCACTTCAACCAGACGTTCGACGAGCCCGCGCACCTCGCGGCCGGGATGCAGTGGCTCGTGCAGGGGCGCTACGACATCGATCCGCAGCACCCGCCGCTGGCGCGCGTCGCGATGGCGCTCGGGCCGCGCCTGGCGGGCGCCACCACGCAGGCGGGGCGCAACATGTGGGAGGAGGGGAACGAGATCCTCCTGGCCGGCGGCCACTACGGGCGCACCCTCACGCTCGCGCGCCTCGGGGTGCTCCCCTTCTTCCTGCTCCTCCTCGCCGGCGTTTGGACGTGGACGCGCTGGGCGAGTGGGGAGCGCGCGGCGGCGTTCGCCGTGGTGCTCGCCGCCGCCACGCCGCAACTGCTCGCGCACGCCGGCTTCGCCACCACCGACCTGCCGGTGGCCGGCACGCTCGTGTGGGCGCTCTACGCGTTCGCGCGCTGGATCGAGCGCCCCCGCCCCGGCTGGAGGTGGAGCGTGTTGCTCGGGCTCGCCGGGGCCGCCGCCGCCACGAGCAAGCTGTCCGCGCTCCCGTATTTCGCGGCCGCCGCCGTGCTCATGGTCCTCGCGCGGTGGCTCGCGGGGACGGGCGACGGCGGGGACGTCGCGCACGAGCACGACACCGATGCGCCCGCGACGCGACGGGTGCTCCCGCGACTCCCACGCATCGACCTCCGCGCGCTCGGCGGCCACGTGGCCCCCGGCGCCGCCGCCGCGGTCGTGGCCGCGCTCGCGATCTGGGGCGTGTATCGCTTCCACCTCGTCATCGCGCGCGGCGTGATCCCCGTCCCCGCCCCGGAGCTGCTCTCCGGGATCCGCCAGCTCGCGGAGCACAACCGGAACGGTCACCCGGCCTTCCTGCTCGGCGACGTGAGCGAGCGCGGATGGTGGTACTACTCGATCGTGGTGCTCGCGCTGAAGACGCCGCTCCCCCTCCTCTCCCTCGCCGTGGCGGCGGCCGCGTGGGCCGCGCGCGCGGCGCGACGCGGCGCGGGGTGGCGTCCTCTCGCGCCGCTCGCCGGCGTCGTCGGGGTGCTGCTCGTGGGAATGAGCGCGAACATCGACATCGGCGTGCGGCACCTGCTGCCGGTGTATCCGCTGATCGCCATCGCCGCGGCCGCCGCGGTGGCCGCGCTCTGGAACGCCGTCCCGCGCCGCGGCGCGACGCGCGCGGCGATCGTCGCCCTCGCCGCGTGGCAGGTCGTGGGAACCGCGCGCGACTACCCCGACTTTCTCGCGAGCTTCAACGCGCTGGCCGGAGGACGCCCCGCGCGCCTGCTCCTCGACAGCAACCTCGATTGGGGGCAGGATCTCCACCCCCTCGCCGACACCCTCGCCGCGCGGCACGTCTCCGCGGTGACGCTCTTCTACTTCGGCACCACCCCCGTGGGCGCGATGCGGCTCGTCGACACCGTGCGCCTGGGCGGCCCCGCGCCGGCCACCGGCTGGGTGGCGGCGAGCCGCACGTACGTGGCGGGCGTCTACCTGCCGTGCTTCACCTGGCTCGCGCGACAGCGACCGGTGGCGCGCATCGGCCGCTCGATGCTGCTCTACCACATTCTCCCCGACAGCGCCCCGCGCCTGCCGGCAGGAACGCGCACGGTCATCGACGACGACGAGTCGTTCGGGCCCGTGCTCGGTCAGCAGCTCGTGCACGGCGGGCTGTGCGACGAGACGCGCGCCCTCGTCGGCGGTCCACGGGCGCTGCGCCCGCACGCCGCGCTGCTCGCCCGCGCGCGCGCCGCGCGCGCGTTCGGCGGGGAGGACGGCGACGAGGCGCGCGATGCATCCGTCGCCGCGCGCCCAGCGCCGCCACGCATCACCGACCACGCGCTCCTCGCCGCCGCGCGCGGCACCGACTGGCTCACCTACGGGCACGACTGGTCCGGACGCCGCTACTCCGAGCTCGCGCGGATCGACACCGCCACCGTGCGGCACCTCGGCGTCGCGTGGGTGCACCAGCTCGAGGGGCAGCCCGGGGGACAGGAGACCACACCCGTGGTCGCCGGCGGCGTGATGTACTACACCGGGTCGTTCGGCAGCGTGGTGGCGGTGGACGCGCGCACCGGCGAGGAGATCTGGCGCTACCAGTGGAAGCTCCCCCCCGTGCCCACCTGCTGCGGCGCGAAGAACCGCGGCGTCGCCGTGTACGGCGACAAGGTGTACGTGGCCACGCTCGACGACCACCTGCTCGCGCTCGACGCGCGCACCGGGCGGCTCGCGTGGGACGCGACCGTGATCGAGCCGGACGACGGCTACTCCATCACCATGGCGCCGCTCGCCGCCGACGGGAAGATCATCGTGGGCGCGAGCGGGAGCGAGTTCGCCATCCGCGGACTCGTCGATGCGTACGACGCCGCGACGGGGAAGCGGCTCTGGCGCTTCTGGACCGTCCCGTCACCGGTGGAGGGCGGATGGTGGGGGAAGTGGTCGCGCACCACGCCCGATGGCGACGTGCTCCCGCGCGACATCGAGCGCGAGAAGCGGGACAGCGCGCGGTGGGCGGACGCGTGGCGCACCGGCGGCGGGGGCGTGTGGAACACTCCCTCGTACGATCCCGAGCTGGGGCTCATCTACTTCGGCGTCGGCAATCCGGCGCCGAACATGGATGGCTCCGTGCGCCCGGGGGACAACCTGTACACGTCGTCCATCGTCGCGCTCGACGTGCGGACCGGGAAGATCCGCTGGTACTACCAGGAGGTGCCGCACGACGAGTGGGACTACGACGCCACCAGCCCCACGCTCCTGCTCGACGTGACGGTGAACGGGGAGCGCGTGCCGGCCGTGGCGCAGGCGGGGAAGGTGGGGTGGGTGTACATCCTCGACCGGCGCACCGGGGCGCGCATCCGGCGCACCGACGAGTTCGTGCCGCACGAGAACACCTTCGCCGCGCCCACGCCGGACGGGGTGCGCATCATGCCGGGGATGGGGGGCGGGAGCAACTTCGCCCCGGCGTCGTACTCGCCGAAGACGGGGCTCATGTACGTGTCGGGGATCGTGGAGCCGATCCTGTTCGTGCTCTCCCCGGAGCCGCTCGCGAAAGGAGTGAAGTGGCAGGGCGGGCGCCACGTCCCGCTCGGACCGGCGCACGGGACGTTCACCGCGATCGACGTGACCACGGGCGCGGTGGCGTGGCAGACGCAGACGAGCGAGCGGATGCTGGGTACCGGCTCGCTCGCCACCGCTGGAGGGCTCGTCTTCTACGGGGAGCAGCAGGGGGTGCTGCACGCCGCCGATGCGCGCACGGGCGCGGTGCTCTGGAGCATGCGCGTCGGCGGGCAGGTGCGCGCGCCGCCGATCACCTATGCGGTGGACGGGCGGCAGTACGTGGCGATCGCGACGAGCGGAGCGCTCTTCGCGTTCACGCTCCCCGAGGAGAGCGCGCGGCGCTGACGCCGCGCGCTCTTCGCATCATCACCAGCCGCCGCGCGGCCCGCCGGGGAAGGTGGGGCGCCCCACCGGGATGGGGATCCGCGAGTTGATCGCGATGCCGCCGCGTCCCGGATGGATCTCGCAGTGATCGTCGTCGCCGATGCCGCCGCCGCGGAGGATGACGCCGATCACGGCGCCGATGCCGCCGCCAGGATGGTGGTCACCCTGCTGCGGGTCGCTCCCGTTGCCGGCGGGGTAGTTCACCGGATTCGGCATCGGCCTCGGCCCGGCGGTGGGCTCGGGAGCCGGCGTCACCGCGACCGTGGTGGGAGTGGGCGAGGGCTCCGGCGCCTCCGTCTTCACCGCCTGCACCGTCGGCCTGCGCGCGAGCGGCCTGGCGCGCGGCGCCGGATGGCGCTGCACCTTCGGCGGCGCCGCGTGCGGCGCGGGCGCGTTCCCCAGCTCGATGTTCGAGACCACCTGCTGCGGGCGGAACTGCGTGGACGCGAGGTCGGACGTCGGCGCCGCCGCGCGCGCGAGATCGCTTCGCAGGTCGTCGCTCAGCGCGGCACTCTGCGGCTGCTTCGCTTTGCCGCACGCGAGCGCCAGCAGTGTCATGGGCAGTACGACCGCGATCTTCTTCGTGCCCATAGATCCTCCCCCGGGTCCGTCGATCCGGCCCCTCGGCCTCCTCGGCCCCCGCTCCGCGGCGGTGCCGGATTGGCATCGCTTTCGCTGGACGCGAGGCGGGCATGCACGCAACCGCATCTCCCGGACCATGCGTTGCCCGCGCGTACGCTACCGCTACTTCCACCCTCGTCTCTCTTCGAGGACGCCAGAGTGTCCACTTCCCTGGAGCCCCGCGCACGCCGCCGCGGCACCGTACGGTGGAGCTCGCATGCGCGCGCCTCGCTCGCCATCCTCCTGCTCGGCCCGCTCGCGCTCGCCTGCTCCGGCGGCCACGCCTCCACCACGCTCGGCCCGCGCGAGCGCGCCGCCATCGCCGACACCGTGCGCCAGCGCCTCCGGACGGCGGCCGACCTCTCGCACGGCGATGTGGTGGCGCGGCTGATGAGCCTCTACCCCGATACCGGCACGGTGATCTCCGCCAGCGCCGGCCACGTCACCACCACGCGCGCCGCGCTGCAGCAGCAGATCCAGCAGTTCTGGACGAACATCGGCCAGAACATGCGGAACCCGCGCTGGGAATGGGACTCGATGCACGTGGACGTGCTCGCGCCGGACGCCGCCGTGGTCACCTCGACCTATCGCATTCCGCACCTCACCCCGCGCGGAATGCCCCACGTCGTCGGCGGCGCGTGGACGGCGGTGTTTCAGCGGCGCGGTGGGAAGTGGGTGATCGTTCAGGAGCATTTGTCGGATTTTCAGCCGATTGGGTGAACCTAGGACCTGGTCGCTAGACCACCAAACTACGCGTGTGGCGTGTGGGGAACTGACGGAAAGAGGGGCGAGGTAGAGCGCGTGTAGGTTCGTGTGTAGGTGGACTCTCTCTACAGCCGAACCTACTCACGCTCTGCCTAGCTCCTCATCCCGTCAGTCTCCCACACGCCACACGCGTTCTTCGGTGTTCCAGCGACCAGGTCCCAGGTTCACCCATGTGCTCGCTGGAACCAGACCGAAGCGACGCGCGTATTCCGAATCATGTGCGCGGCGTGGCACGACTCCCGCCGTGCTCCGCCTCAGCAGGAGCGGCGCGTCCCGCGCCGGCAGGGTCACGCGCATGCGACTCGAGTCATCGCCACGGCTGCGCACGCTGATCGTCGACGACGAGCCCCCCGCGCGCGAGCGGTTGCGGCTCTTTCTCGCCGACGAGCCGGAGATCGAGATCGTGGGGGAGTGCGGCAGCGGCGATGACGCGCTCGGCGCCATCGAGCGCGAGAGCCCCGATCTCGTCTTCCTCGACATCCAGATGCCCATCATGGACGGCTTCGAGGTGCTCGCCAGCCTCGATGCCGACCGGCTGCCGGGGGTGATCTTCGCCACCGCGTACGACCAGTACGCGCTCCGCGCGTTCGACGTCCACGCGATCGACTACCTGCTCAAGCCCTTCACCCGCGAGCGCCTGCACGAGGCGGTGCGCGTGGCACTCGACCGCCTCGCGCGCCGCGGCGCCGCGGGGAGCGATCCCGCGCTCCGCGCCCTACTCGACGCCGTGCGCGAGAGCCGGCGCGCGCGGCCGCGCATCACCGTGCGCACCGACGGGCGGGTGCTCGTGCTCCAGACCGCCGACATCGACTGGGTGGAGGCGGCGGCGAACTACGTGCGCATCCACGCGCGCGGGGAGTCGCACGCGCTGCGCGAGAGCATGAAGAACATGGAAGCGAAGCTCCCCCCCGAGCTCTTCATCCGCATCCATCGCTCGGCGATCGTGAACGTCGATCGCATCCGCGAGCTCCAGCCGTGGTTCCACGGCGAGGTCGTCGTGATCCTCCGCGACGGCACCAGACTCATCGCCAGTCGCGCCTTCGTCGAGCGCCTGCACGCCGCCATCGGCTGAGCTCTCCACGTCGTGGCGCCTGACGGCACGCTCGTCACGCGATGCGGCCGTCTCGTCCCCATCTCGTTGTGCCGACAGAACGGCGCCCGAATTCTGTGACGGTCGTCACACTGGCGCCGGCATCACCGCCGGACATCCCCGGCGGCGGCGCGGCGTCGCGCTCGCGAGGTATCGCGCATCGATGGCTGCGAAGTCCGCCACGCGCCGTGAATCGACTCCACCCGCACGCGCCAACTGGCGCGTGCGGGTGGGAGCATCGCGTCTGGAGCCACGCCGCCATCGCTCGCGAGTCTCGCACTCACCTCTCACGAGGAGTGACTCGGAGGGACTATGCGATGTCGGTTGTTGGATCTTCTCTCAGTCGCCGCGGCGATCTCACTGGTCGCCGCCACCGCCGTTCCCGCTGCCGCGCAGCAGGAAGCGACGATCACGGGGACCGTCAAGAGCCGCGTGGGCGCCCCGCTCGCCTCGGCGAGCGTGTTCGTGCAGGAGCTGCGCATCGGCGGGCTCACCGGTGAGGATGGAACCTATCGGCTGGTGATTCCCGCCGCGCGCGTCAACGGGCAGCGAGTGACGCTCGCCGTGCGGCTCATCGGCTACCGCGAGGCGACCGCGCCCCTCACGCTCACGCCCGGGCCGCACACGCAGGACTTCGCGCTCGATCCCAACCCGCTCCGGCTCGGTGAGGTCGTCGTCACCGGCGCGGGCACGGCCACCACGCGCGAGAAGCTCGGCAACGTCATCAACACCGTCGACTCGTCGATCATCCGGCGGTCGAACGAGCACAACGTGGTGGAGGCGCTCGCCGGAAAGGCGCCGAACATCCAGGTGAACCAGGAGTCCGGCGAGGCCGGCGCATCGTCCTCGATCCAGATCCGCGGGCTCAAGACGATGACCGGCACCGGCCAGCCGCTGTTCGTGGTGGACGGCGTGCCGATCGACAACTCCACCGAGGCCACCAGCGACCCCACCGGCATCATCGAATCCGGCGTCGGCGGGTCGGCGGCCACGAACCGTGCCGCGGACATCAACCCGAACGACATCGAGTCCGTCGAGATCCTCAAGGGCGCCGCCGCCGGCGCCATCTACGGCGCGCGCGCCGGCCAGGGCGTGATCCTCATCACGACCAAGAAGGGGACCGCCGGCCAGACCCGCTACTCGCTGCACTCGAGCTACTCGTTCGACGATGTCAACAAGAAGATCCCGCTGAACACCACGTTCGGCCACGGCTCCGGCGGCGTGACGCCGGCGTGCGATGCCTCGAACGTGGACACGGCGCAGGTGATCGACTGCGGCCCCGCCACCAGCAGCAGTTGGGGCCCGCAGCTCGCGCCGGGCACGCCGATCTTCAACCACTTCGACGAGCTGTTCGACACCGGGCACACCTGGGACAACATCCTCTCCGTGTCCGGCGGCTCCGAGCGCACGCTCTTCTACCTGTCGGGCGGGCGCACGGCGCAGAACGGCATCATCGTGGGGCCGAACAATTTCTACAATCGCACCACCGTCCACGCCAACGCCTCGCACCGGCTGTTCGACAACCTGAACATCGGCGCGAACATCTCGTACGTGGATGACCGCGGGAGCTTCACCGGGCGGGGCTCGAACGTCTCCGGCCTGATGCTCGGCGCCATGCGCACCCCGCCGGAGTTCAACAACGTGGAGTACCTCGATCCCACGTCGCACCTCCAGCGGTCGTACCGGTTCCCGTTCCCGTCGGTGGCCTCGTCCGGACTGCCGCGCGGGTACGACAACCCGTTCTTCGTGATCTTCGAGCAGCCGAACAACTCGGAGGTCTCGCGGACCTACGGGAACATCAACGCCGACTGGAGCGCGCTCGACTGGCTCGACGTCAAGGAGACGTTCAGCGCCGACTACTCCACCGATGCACGGCTCACGGCGCTCCCGCTCACCAGCTCCAACCAGCCGATCGGGCAGGTGACGCGCAACGACATCACCTCCTACCAGCTCGACCACAACCTGGTGGCGACGGCGACGCACACCTTCAACCCGAACTTCTCCGGATCGCTGGCGCTCGGGCAGAACCTGAACACCCGCAATTTCCGGAACGTCGCCGTCACCGGCGTGGGGCTGGTGGCCGCGAACCCGCTCATCCTGAAGAACACGACCACGATCACGCCGAACGACAGCCAGGCGGTGATCCACACCGAGTCGTACTTCGGGCAGGCGACGGCGGACCTGTTCAACCAGCTCTACCTCACCGCGGCGCTCCGCAACGACGGCTTCTCGTCGTTCGGCGTGAGCTCGCGCCGGCACTGGTTCCCCAAGGCCAGCGCCGCGTGGGCGTTCCGCCAGCAGAGCTCCGACGAGAATCAGATCTTCAGCTACGGCAAGTTGCGCTTCGCGTACGGCGAGACGGGCACCGAGCCGGTGGCATACCTCACCAACCAGGTGTACCAGAGCGGCGTGGCGATCAGCGACGCCGGGTGGGGAGACTTCCTGCTCACGAACCAGGGCGGGAACGGCGGGCTCGTGCTCGGCCCCACCAAGGAGCAGCCGAACCTGGGCCCGGAGCGCACGAAGGAGTTCGAGGCCGGCCTCGACTTCGGCCTCTTCGGCCCGCGCGCCGATGGGAGCCTCACGCTCTACCACGACAAGACCGTGGGCGTGATCTTCCGCGCCGCGCTCCCCAACTCCACCGGCTTCATCAACCAGGCGCAGAACGCGGCGACGATCCGCAATCGCGGCATCGAGGCGCAGCTCAACGTCCGCCCGCTCATGCGTGAGAACCTCACCTGGGAAGTCGGGCTCCAGTGGGGGAAGAACGAGAACCGCGTGATCGACCTCGCCGGCCAGCAGTTCGTGGATCTGCTCACCTCCGCGCAGAGCAGCTTCACCGGCACCGTGGCCACGGCGTGGAAGGGCTCCGAGGTGGGCGTGCTGCGCGGCAACGACTACGCGCGCTGCGGCCTCGGCCTGAACATCGACGGCACGGACATCGACGCCGCCTGCGGCAGCAACGCGCCGAAGGGCGCGCTCTACATCGGCCCGGATGGATTCCCCATCCTCGACCCGACGCAGCGCGTGATCGCCGTGGGGAGCCCCAAGTGGACGGGGAGCATCCGCACCTCGCTCACGTTCCGGAAGCTCCAGATCTCCGGCCTGCTCGACATCAAGCACGGCGGACAGGTCTGGAACGGCACCCGGGGCGCGCTCTACAACTTCGGCGCGCACAAGGACATGGACATCCGGAACAAGGTGGTGGTCATCGGGAAGGACTGGCTCCCCGGCCCGGTCGCGGGCCCCGGCGCGGGCACCCCGATCGACTTCTCCGCCATCGACACCTCCACGGGCGTGACGGTCGCGCAGGGCTTCTTCCAGGACATCGGAGGCGGCTTCGGCCCCGTCGCCGCACAGTTCGTGGAGGACGGCGGCTACACGAAGCTCCGCGAGATCTCCGTCGCCTACACCTTCGACCAGCCGTGGGTGCGCCGCGCGCTCGGCCTGAGCAGCATCGGCGTGCGCGTCGCCGGCCGCAACCTGCACACCTGGACGAAGTACAGCGGCATCGACCCGGAGACCAACCTGTCCGGCGCCCTCGGCGCCATTCAGGACGTGGACTACTTCAACAACCCGCAGACGCGATCGTTCGTGCTCACGTTCGATCTCAACCGGTGAGGGCGGGGTGCGGGGTGCGGGACGCGGGATGCGTGAACGGCTTCGGGCGGATGGTCTCGCAATCAACTCGCCGTCACGCGCCCCGCGCCCCGCGCCCCGCGCACCGCGATCATAGAGGACTCCATGATCCGAATCTCCAAGCTCGCCCTCGGCGGGTTGCTCTCGGCGGTGGTCCTCGCCGGGTGTAGCGATTGGCTGACGGGCTCGAAGCTCACGAACAATCCCAACTCGCCGAACGCGGCGGGGCGCAACCAGCTGCTCGTCGGCGTGGAAGTGGGACAGACGATCATTCAGACGGGCGACCTGGCACGGCTGTTCAGCATGTGGACGCAGCAGGTGCAGGGCGTCGCCCGCCAGGCCGCGTCGTACGGCGTGTACAACTACGACGAGGATGCGTTCTCCCCCGACTGGACGCAGATCTACACCGGCGGCGGGTTGATCGACATCCGGTCGATGGACTCGAACGCCATCGCCGCCGGCGACTCGATCTTCGCCGGCGTTGGGCTCTCGCTCGAGGCGATGACCGTCGGCGCCGCCGCCGACGTCTGGGGCGACATCCCGTACTCCCAGGCGGTCAGCGACAGCTTCGCGACGCCAGCGCTCGATCCGCAGTTGCAGGTGTACGCGACGATCCAGGCGAAGCTCGACACCGCGATCCGCTATCTCCAGTGCGACACGGCGGTGGTCACCACGTGCATCGGTCCCGGCACCTCCGACCTGTGGTACGGCGGCGACCGCGCGAAGTGGCTCGAGGCCGCGCACACGCTCAAGGCGCGCTACTACATGCACACCGCGGAGGTGGACCCCACCAGCTACGGCCTCGCGCTGGCGCAGACCGATTCGGGAATCTCCACGCCGGACAACGACATGCTCTCGTTCCAGAGCGACAACCCGAACGAGAACAACCTCTGGTTCCAGTTCATGGTCATCCAGCGCGCGGGGGACATCGCCGCCGGCGCGTTCCTGGTGAACCTGCTGAAGGCCAACAGCGACCCGCGCCTCCAGGCGTACTTCGCGCCGAACGGCTCGGGCGACTTCCTCGGCTCGGCACCGGGCGGCGGCTCGGAGGACTTCTCCACGCTCAGCGACGCGCGGCTCGACCCGTCGTTCCGGCAGCCGCTGCTGACGTTCGCCGAGAACCAGCTCATCCGCGCGGAAGCGGCGCTGCACGAGGGGCAGACCGGCGTCGCGCTCGCCGCATTCAACGCGGAGCGCACGTCGCAGGGGGTGCCCACCAAGACGAGCATCTCGCTCACCGATGTGATCACCGAGAAGTACATCGCACTCTTCCAGAACGGCCTCGAGGTGTGGAACGACTACAAGCGCACCTGCCTCCCGAAGCTGACGCCGGCGAAGCCGACCGGGATCCCGGGGCGCGTACTGTACCCGCTCTCCGCGGAGCGGAACACGAACCCGAACGTGCCGCCGCCGGACCAGCAGCCGGCACGGAACGCGAACGATCCGAACCCCTGCCCGTGATGCGCACGGCGTGAACGCGAACGGGGGCGTGGCACTCGCCACGCCCCCGTTCGTGCATCCGGTCCCACGTGCCGCGTCAGCGCACTTCCTTCAGCCCGGCGCCCTGCAGCATCGCGTTCACCTTCGGCAGCCCCGTGTCCAGGGCGCGCTTCAGCGCGGCGAGCTGCGTGTCGAGTTGCGCGCCGAGGTCGCGGAACACCGCGTAGTCCTGCGCGGTGGGACGCGCATCCGCGCTCGCCACCGCCCCCGCCAGCGCCGCGATCTTGTTGTTCAGCCGGATGGGGTAGTTGAGCGGGTCCTGCCCGCTGCGGTTCTTCACCTGGTAGATCTCCGCCTCGATCGCGCTCAGCCGGTCGGCCAGCCGGTCCGCCTCGGCGGCGTAGCTCGCGGGCGCCTGCTTCCTCCGCGCTGCGAGCTCCTCCTTGACGTGCCGGATGTGCGTCACCGCGTCGTTCGCGCGCGAGAGCGCATCGCGCACCTTGATGAGGAGCGCGAACTGCTCCTCCAGATCGCGCTGCGTCGCCTCGACGCGCGGATCCTTCTTCACCGCGAACGTCTGCGTCTGCGACGTGCCGCCCACGGTCATGCGCACCCGGTACGTGCCGGGCACCGCCACCGGGCCGCGCGTCATCCCCGCCCAGAGGATCATGTTCTCGAACGTGCTCGCGTCCGGGTAGCGCAGGTCCCACACGAACGCGTTGAGCCCCGCCTTGTCCGGCACGCGCGGGGGACGCGGCACGCGCCGCCGATCCTCGGGCGCGGTCTCCTCCCCGCTCTTCTCGAGCTTCTTGATGCTGTCCGCCGACAGTCCGGCCTTCGTGAGGCTGTCCGTGCGCGCGCGCTTCACGCTGTCCGCGCGGATGCTGTCCGCGCGCCCGGCGCTGTCGAGGAGGCTCGAGAACTTCCGGATCACGTTCCCCGTCGCGTCGAGGAACTCGAGCGTCACCTCCTGGTGCGGCTTGGCCAGCGTGTAGTAGATCACGGCGCCGCTCGCCGGGTTCTTCCCCTCCGGGTGCGCGCCGCGATCGCCGCCGAAGCCGCCCCCCCAGCTCGCGCGGTACGCATCGCGCGGCTTGAACAGGTGCGCGGGGGCCTGCGCCACGGCCGCGCCGAGCTGCTCGAGCGGCGAGATGTCATCGAGGATCCAGAACGACCGTCCGTGCGTGGCGGCGATGAGGTCTCCGTCCTTCACCGCCAGGTCGTGCACCGGCACCAGCGGCAGGTTGCGCCGCAGCGACTGCCAGTGCGCGCCGTCATCGAAGCTCACCCACACGCCGCGCTCCGTCCCCGCGAAGAGCAGCCCCTTGCGCACGGGGTCCTCGCGGATCACGCGCGTGAACTCCTCGCGCGGGATCCCCGCGTCGATGCGCGTCCACGTCTTGCCGTAGTCGGTGGTCCTGTACAGGTACGGCTCCTGGTCGTCGAGCTGGTAGCGGTTGGCGGCCAGGTACGCCGTGCCGGGGGCGAAGTGCGAGGCGTCGATGATCGAGATGCGCGCCCACTCGGGCAGCCCCTTCGGCGTCACGTTCGTCCACGTCTTCCCATCATCGCGCGTCACGAACACCAGCCCATCGTCGGAGCCGGTCCAGATCGTCCCCTTCGCCACCGGCGACTCGGCGACGGCGAAGATGGTCGCGTAGTACTCCACCGACGTCTGATCCTTCGTGATCGGCCCGCCGGAGGGGCCGAGCGTCTTCGGGTCGTGGCGCGTGAGGTCGGGGCTCATCACGTCCCAGCTCTGCCCCTCGTTCCGCGTGCGGAACAGCACGTTGGAGCCGAGGTAGAGCGTGTTCGGATCGTGCGGCGAGATGAGGAGCGGGAAGGTCCACTGGAAGCGGTACTTCAGGTCCTCCGCCGAGTGCCCCATCGGGTTGTCGGGCCAGGGGATGATGTCGCGCTCCTGCCCGTTCTTCATGTTCTTCCGCGAGAGGTACGCGTAGCTCCCGGCGAACACGATGTTCGTGTCGTCGGGGCGCACCTGGATGTAGCCGCTCTCCCCGCCCCCCACCTCCTGCCACTGCGCCATGGAGATCCCGCCGGGCCAGCGGCTCGGGCCGCACAGCGTGGTGTTGTCCTGCTGCGCGCCGCAGATCCGGTACGGGAAGTCGGTGGTGGTGGTCACGTGGTAGAACTGCGCGGTGGCGTAGTCCTCCTCGCTCCACGTCTTCCCGCCGTCGTAGCTCACGCTCGCGCCGCCGTCGTTCGACTCGATCATCCGCTTCGGGTCGTTCGGCGCGATCCACAGGTCGTGGTTGTCGCCGTGCAGCACGGGGATCGCCTTGAAGGTCTTCCCCGCATCGGTGGAGCGATAGAAGCCGGTGTTCAGCGCGTACACCGTGCTCGTGTCCTTGGGGTCGGCGAAGATGCGCGTGTAGTACCAGGCGCGCTGCCGCAGCTTCCGCTCGTCGTTCGTGCGCGTCCACGTCTTGCCGCCGTCATCGGAGCGGAAGACGCCGCCGGAATCGGCCTCGATGAGCGCCCACAGGCGCTGGGAGTTGGCCGGGCTCACGGTGATCCCGATGTTGCCGATGATCCCCGTGGGGAGCCCCTTGTTGTGCGTCAGCTCCGTCCAGTGCTCGCCGCCGTCGGTGCTCTTGTAGATCCCGCTCCCCGAGCCTCCGGAGACGAGCGTCCACGGCCGCCGCCACGCCGTCCAGAAGGCGGCGTAGAGGGTGTTCGGGTCATTGGGGTCGAGCACGAGATCGGTGACGCCGGTGGAGTCGTCGACGAACAGGATCTTCTTCCACGTCTTCCCGCCGTCGGTGGTCTTGTACACGCCGCGGTCGG
>CAMLEQ010000021.1 GCA_946479015.1 uncultured Gemmatimonadota bacterium
TCCCCGGCGCGGACACCGACCGCGGAACGGTGTACGTGCGCTACGGCCCGCCCCCCGCGGTCATCACCTTCCCCCCCGATCCCGAGCGCCAGGGGGAGCACCGCATCCGGGTGCTCTGGTGGTACAGCACCGACGAGGCGTTCCTGTTCGACCAGCTCCCGACGTACCGCGTGGTGACGCTCGAGCCCGACGACCGGCGCGAGTTCCGCAAGCTGCGCGACACGGTGCCCGTGGTGTGGGCGCTGGCGGGCGACGACCGGCACATGGACTCGGTGGACGTGCAGCTCGTGCGCTTCCGCGCGGGCCCCGACTCCGCCGACGTGTTCGTGGCCGCGCACGTGCCGGTGGCGCGCATGGTCCAGGGGATCGACCTCGCGCGCGGGGCGCTCCAGGTGGACTTCCAGGGCTACACGTGGCGCGCCGAGCCGTTGTTCGATCGCACCTTCCGCGAGGTGCTCGACTTCGGGCACGCCGACGCCGACCAGTACCGCAGCTGGTCCACGCGGGTGCACGCGGGTACTTTCCTGTACCGCGTGGAAGCGCTCCAGCCCGACGCGATGCGCGGCGCCCGCGGCGCGAGCCGCATCGAGGTGGCCGACGAGTCGGGATTCGGCATGAGCGACCTGCTCGTCGCCGGGCGCGTCGCGCCGCGCCCCGGCGCGGGCGATGACCGCTGGAGCGACTTCGACATCACGCCGAACCTGGGACGCGTGAAGCGGGGGCAGCCGTTCGCGCTGCTCTGGGAAACCTACGGGCTCACTCCGAAGCACGGCACCGACGACTATCAAGTGTCCATCACGCTCACGCGCGAGCGATCCGGCGGGTTGGCATCCTTCGCCGCGCGCATCATCGGCGGCGTCGCGGGCGCCGTGGGGCTCTCCCGCAGCGGCGCCGACCACGTCGCGCTCACCTTCCCTCGCCAGGTCCCGGCGCGCCCGGTGGCCGTGGACTACATCGCGATCGACCTGGGGACGGCGCCGCCCGGCGCGTACAAGCTCCAGGTGGCGATCACCGACAACGTCACCCACCAGACGGTGACGAGAGAGAGCGCGGTGACGGTCGTCGAGTGACGGCGGGCGATCGCACCTCCGATTACGACTTCGCGCTCCCCGCCGAGCGGATCGCGCAGAGTCCCCTCGACCGCCGCGATGAGAGCCGCCTCATGGTCGTGGAGCGCGCGACGGGGCGCATCACCCACGGCGTGTTCCGCGACCTCGCCGCGCTCGTGGCGCCCGGCGACGCGCTCGTGCTCAACACCACGCGCGTCATCCGCGCGCGCCTCCTCGCGCGCCGCGACTCCGGCGCGCCGGCGGAGGTGCTGCTGCTCCGTCCCCTCGGCGAGGACCGCTTCGAGGCGATGGTGAGCCCCGGGGGGAAGCTGCGCCCTGGACGCACGGTGCACGTCGCTCCGGGGTTCGACGTGGAGATCCTCGAGATCACCGAGCGCCGCACACGCATCGTGCGCCTGCGCACCGCCGGGGAGGACGCGATGGCCGCCGTGGAGCGCTACGGGCACATCCCGCTCCCGCCGTACATCGCGCGCGGCGACACGGCGGCCGATGCCGAGCGCTATCAGACCGTGTACGCGCGGGAGCGCGGCTCCGTCGCCGCCCCCACCGCCGGCCTGCACTTCACCCCCGAGCTCCTCGACGCGCTGGCCGCCCGCGGCGTGCGGCGCGTGGACGTGCTGCTCCACGTGGGCGCGGGCACGTTCAAGCCAGTGGAGGTGGAAGACCCGGCGGAGCACGTGATGCACGAGGAGTGGTACGACGTCTCCGCCGAGGCCGCGCGCGCGCTGAACGAGACGCGCGCGCGGGGCGGCGCGATCTGGGCGGTGGGCACCACGAGCACGCGTACTCTCGAGAGCGTGGCGCGCGAGGACGGCACCTTCGCGCCCGCATCCGGCGAGACCCGCATCTTCATCCGTCCACCGTACCGCGTCCGCGGCGTGGACAAACTCGTCACGAATTTTCATCTTCCCCGGTCCACGCTCGTCATGCTCGTCGCCGCCTTCGCCGGCTACGACCTCACGATGCGGGCGTACCGAGAGGCGATCGATGCGGGGTACCGGTTCTACTCGTACGGCGACGCGATGGCGATCGTGTAGCCGGGCGATGCTGGCGATGATGGTGGCGGGGTGTGTCCACACGGTGACTCGATACTACGTGCCGACCGAGGGCGCGGCGCGCATCGGGCTCGACCAGCTCCGGTCGCAGGCCGATGCGATCCTGCACCTGGAGTGTCCGCGCCTGCTCCGCGGCCGTGCGGCGATGTACGGCGAGGCGGACCTCGCGCTGGACCTGGATGCGCGGGGCGACGTGCAGCGGGTGCATCTGGTGCGCGGCTCGTCGAGCGCGCGCCTGGACGATGTGCTGGGCGCCCTCGCCGCGCAGCTGCACCTCGCGCCCCCCGCGCCTCCCGCGCCTCCGGGGGGCGGCCCCGCATCCATGGCGATGGCCGCGGGCTACTCGTGCGCCGCCACCGCGACCGCCATGACCATCCGGCTGGCCCGCGCCAGGTGACGCGATGATGCCGCCCGGCACGTTCACCTTCGACGTCCGCGCCGCGGATGGCGCGGCGCGCGCCGGCACGTTCACCACGCCGCACGGCGTCGTGGACACGCCGGCGTTCATGGCCGTCGGTACGCTCGCCACGGTGAAGACGCTCGACCCGCGCGACCTGCGCGACGCGGGCGCGCAGATGATCCTCGCCAACACCTACCATCTACACCTCCGCCCCGGCGAGGAGGTGGTGCGCGCGATGGGAGGGCTGCACCGCTTCATGGGGTGGGATGGCCCGATCCTCACCGACTCCGGCGGCTTCCAGGTGTTCTCCCTCGAGACGCTGCGCAAGGTGACCGAGGAGGGGGTGGAGTTCCGCAGCCACATCGATGGCTCCCGCCGCTTCTTCACCCCCGAGGGAGTGATCGGGATCGAGCGGGCGCTCGGCGCCGACGTGATCATGCAGTTCGACCACGTGATCCCCGGCCAGTCCGATCGGGCCACCGCGCGCGACGCCAGCGAGCGGTCGCTGCGCTGGCTCGCGCGGTGCCGGGCCGAGTTCGAGCGGACCGCCCCCGAGCGCGAAGGGCTGCCGCCGCAGGCGCTCTTCCCCATCGTGCAGGGCGGAATCCACGCGGACCTCCGCCGCGAGGCGACGCTGGCGATCCGCGACCAGGGGGACTGGCCCGGCTACGCCATCGGCGGGCTCTCCGTGGGCGAGGCGAAGCCCGACATGTACGCGATGCTCGACGTGGTGGAGGAGGCGCTCCCGCGCGACCGGCCGCGCTATCTCATGGGCGTCGGATTCCCCGAGGATCTCATCGAGGGGGCGCGCCGGGGCGTGGATCTCTTCGACTGCGTGGCGCCCACGCGCATGGGACGCACCGGCACCGCGTTCACCAGCGAGGGCCGCGTGAACGTGCGCAACGCCGGGCTGCGCACCGATGCGCGCCCCCTCGACGACGCGTGCGACTGCGCCACCTGCCGCCGCTTCTCCCGCGCCTACATTCGCCACCTGTTCGTGGCGGACGAGACGTTGGGACTGCGCCTTCTGTCCTTGCACAATGTACATTTCCTGGTGACCCTCATGCGCGATGCGCGCGACGCGATCGCCCGGGGGACGTTCGACGCGTGGAGCCGAGGCTGGCTCGACCGATACCATTCCCGACCCGTTCCGGTACCATGACCGCTTCGCTCGCGTTCACGCTCGCCGCCATGCAGGGTGCCCCCACTGGTGGGGCCGGCTCGATGATGCCGTTCCTCATCGAGATCGCCCTCATCTTCGTCTTCTTTTACTTCATCGTCATGCGCCCGCAGCAGAAGCAGCGGAAGCAGCACGAGCAGAGCCTGCGCGAGCTGAAGAAGGGCGACGAGGTGGTCACCGCCGGCGGGATCATCGGCGAGGTGATTCACATCAAGGAGACGGTGAAGGACGGCGCGCCGGCGCAGACCATGGAGGACCGCGTGACCATCAAATCCGCCGAATCGCGGCTCGTCATCGAGCGTGGGCGCATCGCCCGCGTGGTGATGAAGACCGGCGACACGAGCCCGGCCGCGTGAGCCTGCTCGACATCCACGTCCTCGGCTCGCCGATCCTGCGGCAGGAGACGCGGCCGGTGGAGGTCGTCACCGACGAGCTCCGCCGGCTCGCCGACGACATGTTCGAGACCATGTACGCCGCCCGCGGGATCGGCCTCGCCGCGCCCCAGGTGGGGCACAGCGAGCGCATCGCCGTGGTGGACGTGGACGATCGGCCGCTCGTGGTCATCAACCCCGAGATCGTGCTCGCCGAGGGGCGCCAGAAGGGGGAGGAGGGGTGCCTCTCCATCCCCGACATCTACGGCGACGTGGAGCGGGCGATGCGGGTGGTGGTGCGCGCCCTCGATCGCGACGGCGCGCCGTACGAGATCGACGCCACGGAGCTCCTGGCTCGCTGTCTCCTGCACGAGATCGACCACCTGCACGGCCGGCTGTTCATCGACTACCTGAGCCTCGTCAAGCGGCGCTCCGCGCTCGCGAAGTGGGAGAAGCTGCGGAAGGGGGAGACCTCCCACATCCGCAAGGTGCAGCCCCGGCAGGTGGCGGAGCACCACCACCGCGACGAGGAGCTGTAGGGTGCGCGTCCTCTTCTGGGGGACGTCGGAGTTCGCCCTCCCCCCGCTCCGCGCGCTGGTCGGGGAGGGGTTCGATCTCGCTGGCGTGGTGACGCAGCCCGACCGGCCGGTGGGGCGCTCGCGCTCCACCATGCGGCCGCCGCCGGTGAAGGAGTGCGCGGTGGCGGAGGGGATTCCGGTGCTCCAGCCCGAGCGGCCGCGCGGCGAGGGCTTCCTGCGCGAGATCGCGGAGCTGGAGCCGGAGATCTCCGTGGTGGTGTCGTACGGGCACATCCTGCCGGCGGAAGCGATCGCGCTCCCGCCGATGGGCACCGTGAACGTCCATGCTTCGCTCCTCCCCAAGCTGCGCGGCGCGTCGCCCATCCAGGCCGCGATCCGCGACGGCTTCATCGAGACCGGCGTGACCATCATGCGCATGGTGCCGGCGCTCGACGCGGGGCCGATCATCCTGCAGGCGCGCACGCCGATCGCCCCCGACGAGACGGCGGGGGAGTTGGAGCTCCGGCTCTCCGAGCTCGGCGCGCTCGCGCTGGTCGAGGCGCTCACGCTCCTGTCGCTCGGCCAGGCGAGCGAGCGCGCGCAGGACGAGGCGGCCGCCACGTACGCGGGGAAGATCGACCGCGACATGGCGCGCGTGCCGTGGAGCGAGGGGTGCGGCGTGGTGGCGCGGCTCATCCGCGCGTACGATCCGAAGCCGGGGGCGCACACCACGCTGCGGGGGGAGGAGGTGAAGCTCTTCGGCGCCATGGAGACGGACGAGGCCGGAGACGAGGGGGGACGCCGTCCCGGCCAGGTGCTCGCCATCGACGCGGACGGGATGCTCGTGGCGTGCGGCGACGGCGCCGTCCGGATCGCCTTCGCGCAGCCGGCGGGGAAGAAGCGCATGGACGTGAGCGCATGGGCCCGCGGGCGCGGGGTGGCGGCAGGTGACGTCTTCGGCACCGACGGCGCGGGAGACACGTAGGATCGCATGGACGCGGCCGCTGGCCGCGTCGCCGGCACCCCCTTCCACCCTGCCCACCTCGGTGATCCCCGTCATCCACGCCGTCACCGATGACCTCGTGCTCGGCCGCCCCGATTTCCTGGAGCGCGCGCGCGGGGTCATGCGCGCGCTCGGCCCGCGCGGGGCGCTGCACCTGCGCGGGCACCTCCACCCGGCCGCGCGGATCTACGAGCTGGCGGTGGCGCTCCGCCCCCTCCAGGAGCGCACCGGGTGCTGGGTGGTGGTGAACGACCGCGTGGACGCGGCGCTCGCCGCCGGCGCGCGAGGGGCGCAGCTCACATCGCGCTCCATCACCGTGGGCGACGCGCGTCGCATCGCGCCCGCGCTCGCGCTCGGGGCCAGCGTGCACGCTGCGGGCGAAGCGTGCGTGGCGGCCGACGCCGGCGCGGACTGGGTGGTGGCGGGACACGTCTGGGCCACGCCGTCGCACGAGGGGACGCCGGGACGCGGCCTCGCGCTCGTGACGGCCGTCACGGCGGCCGCGCACGTCCCATGCATCGCCATCGGTGGCGTGCGCCCCGCGCGCATGGCGGCGCTGCTCGATGCCGGCGCGCACGGCGTCGCCGCGATCAGCGGAATCTGGGGCGCGAGCGATGCCGAACGCGCGGCGATCGACTATCTTTCCACCTATGACACGCATCGCGGCGGATAGCGACAGCATCACGCCCGTCGTGAACGGCGAGCCCCGCTCGCTCCCGGCGGGAAGCACCCTCGGCGATCTCCTGCGCGCCTTCGAGCTCGACCCGCGCATGGTGGTGGTCGAGCACAATCGGGTGATCCTGCGCGACCGCTCCCGCTTCGACTCGCTCGCGCTCGCCTCCGGCGACGCGATCGAGATCGTGCACTTCGTCGGAGGAGGCTGAGGTGACGACCCTCGCTGCGCCCACGCTCGATACCCCCCTCGTGATCGCCGACCGGGAGTTCCGTTCGCGGCTGCTCGTCGGCACGGGAAAGTACGCGTCGAACGAGAGCATGGTGCGGGCGATCGAAGCCTCCGGCGCGGAGGTGGTCACCGTGGCGGTGCGCCGCGTGGACCTCGACCGCCGCAACGCCGAGGGGATCCTGCACCACCTCGACCCGTCCCGCTTCTTCCTGCTCGCGAACACCGCCGGCTGCTTCACCGCGGACGACGCGATCCGCTACGCGCGGCTCGCGCGCGCGGCGGGGTTCAACGAGTGGATCAAGCTCGAGGTGATCGGCGATCAGGAGACGCTCCTCCCCGACGCCGCGGGGCTGCTCGAGGCCACGCGCGTGCTCGCCGCCGAGGGGTTCAAGGTGATGGCGTACACGAACGACGATCTCGTCACGGCGCTCCGGTTGGAGGATGCGGGGGCGGTGGCGGTGATGCCGCTCGCCTCTCCCATCGGCTCCGGGCTGGGGCTCCTCAACCCGTTCTCCATCCGCACGATCAAGCACCGCCTCGGCGTGCCGGTGCTCGTCGATGCCGGCGTGGGAACGGCGTCCGATGCGTGCGTGACGATGGAGCAGGGGGTGGATGGGATCCTGATGAACACCGCCCTCGCGGCGGCGAGCGATCCGGTGCGCATGGCGTCCGCGATGCGGCTCGCCGTGGAGGCGGGGCGGTTGGCGTATCTCGCGGGGCGGATGCCGCGCCGGGAGGTGGCGGTGCCCTCCTCGCCCACCACGGGGATGCTCGGGTGAACGACTCGCGCCCACAGCTCGCTCGCGCCATCGGCGATGCGGGCGCCGTGACCGACGCCCGTCGCGTCGCCGCGGAGTTGTGCGCGGACCTCCGGCGCGGCGAGCTGCTCGATCCGGCGTTCGAGGCGCGCGGGAGCGTGCTCGACGCGCGCGACCGGCGGTGGACGCAGGAGCTGGTCTACGGCATGCTCCGCCGCCGCGCCGTGCTCGATGCGTACCTGGACGCGCGGGTGAAGGGGGGGCTCGCGCGCCTCGACCCCGATCTCATCGACCTGCTGCGCCTCGGCGTGTACCAGCTCCTCGCCATGCGCAGTGTGCCGGCGTACGCGGCGATCGCGCAGACGGTGGAGCTGACCAAGCAGCGCCACGGGATCGGCGCGAGCAAGCTGGCGAACGCCGTGCTCCGTCGCGTGGACCGCGAGCGCGAGGCGCTGGAGCTCCCCGCCACGGGTGACCCGGTGGAGGCGCTCTCGCTCCGCTACTCGCACCCGCGGTGGCTCGTGGCGCGCTGGGTCGCGCGGTGGGGCGCGGCGGAGACGGAGCGACTGCTCGCCGCCAACAACTCCGAGGCGCCCACCGTGCTCCGCCCGTACGGGATCGTGCACGAGCAGCTCGAGGCGACGCTCGAGTCGGCGGGCGTGCACGTGGAGGACGTCCCGCTCGTGCCGGACAGCATCCAGCTCGGCCCGGGCGTGGCGCTCACCGAGCTGGGAGCGTTCCGGAAGGGGCTCTTCTTCGTGCAGGACCCCGGGTCCACGCTCGTCACGCGCTACGCCGCCGTGCCGGCGGGGGCGGAGGTGGCCGACCTGTGCGCCGCGCCCGGCGGCAAGACGCTGGAGCTCTCGCGCACGGCATCGACGGTGATCGCCTCCGACCGGTCGTTCGCGCGCATGCGGCGCGTGGTCGCGAACGCACGCCGCGTGGAGGCGCGCGGCGTGCTTCCCATGGTCGCCGACGCGCGGCACCCCGCCATCCGTCCCATGGACGCGGTGCTGGTGGACGTGCCGTGCACGGGAACGGGCACCTTCCGCCGCCACCCCGATGCGCGCTGGCGGCTCAAGATCTCCGACCTGGCGGTGATGGCGGCGCTGCAGCGGAGCATCATCCGCGCGGCGGCGTCGGTGGTGCGCCCCGGTGGGCTGCTGGTGTACAGCACCTGCTCGCTGGAGCCGGAGGAGAACGACGCGCAGATCGAGAGCTTCCTGGCGGAGTTCCCCGACTGGCATCTGGAGCCGCCGCCAGAGGGCGCGGTGAGCGCATCGGTGCTCGACGCGGGGCGGCTGCGCGTGCTGCCGCAGCGGCACGGCGTGGACGGCGCGTTCGCGGCGCGGCTGCGGCGGGGGCGCGCGTGAAGGGGCGCGGGCTCGCGCGGCGCGGCATTCCGTACGTGGTGGCGGCCACCAGCGGCTTCCTCCTCGCCTACCTCATCGTCGCGCTCTTCATCTTCCCGGCCAAGCTCATCTCGAGCGACCAGCCGGTGCCGAACGTGACGGGGATCGGCTACGACAGCGCGGTGGCGCGGCTGAAGCGCGCCGGCTTCAAGCCGAAGCGGGGGGAGCAGCGCTACACCACCGGGGCGCCGGAGGGCGCCGTGCTCTCGCAATCGCCGGTGGCCGGCGCGGTGGAGCCGAAGGGGACGGACGTGGTGCTCGACGTGAGCCGCGGCCAGCGAACGGGAGAGGTGCCGAGGCTGGTGGGGCTCACGCGGCAACAGGCGGAGCTCGCGATCCAGAACGCCGGCCTCGATGTGGGCGACGTCACGGAGACCGAGAACGACGCGCCGCGGGGGCAGGTGCTCTCCTCTTCCCCGGACGGCGGCGCCCGGGTGCCGATCCCCTCCGCGGTGTCGTTCGTCGTGAGCGACGGGCCCGCCACGGTGCGCATCCCCGACGTGACCGGGCAGGACTACGCCGCCGCGCGCTCGCTGCTCGCGCAACTCGGCTTCGCGGTGGGGGAGGTGCGCGTGGACAGCACCAGCGCCCTCCCCCCCAACACCGTCATCGGCCAGACCCCCGCCGCGCACAGTGCAGCGCCGGCGGGCGCCACCGTGACCCTCACCATCTCCGCCGGTCCATGAGCGTCCGCATCGCCCCTTCCGTGCTCAGCGCCGACTTCGCGCGCCTCGCCGACGAGATCGCCCGCATCGAGGCGGGCGGCGCCGACTGGCTGCACGTCGACGTCATGGACGGACGCTTCGTCCCCAACCTCACCTTCGGCGCGAAGGTGATCGAGACGCTGCGCGGGCTCACCGAGCTGCCGCTCGACGTCCACCTCATGGTGGTGGAGCCGGAGAAGTACTTCGACACGTTCGCCAAGGCCGGCGCGTCCACGCTCACCATCCACGTGGAGGTGTCGCCGCACCTGCATCGCCAGCTCTGCCGCATCAAGGAGCTCGGCTGCCTCGCCGGCGCGTCGCTCAATCCGAGCACGCCGCTCGACACCGTACAGGAGGTGGCGGCGGACCTCGACCTGCTCCTGGTGATGACGGTGAACCCCGGGTTCGGCGGGCAGTCGTTCATTCGCCGGTCGGTGGACAAGGTGCGCCGCGCGCGAGCGCTGCTCGACGCGGCGGGAAGCCGCGCGCTGCTCGAGGTGGACGGGGGGATCAACCGCGCCACCATCGCCGAGGTGTGGCGCGCCGGCGCCGACACGTTCGTGGCCGGACACGCGGTGTTCGGCGCGAGCGATCCCGGCGCCGAGATCGCGGCGCTCCGGCAACGGTGCATGGAGGTCGCATGACGGTACGACAGCAGTGGAGCGTGGTCGCGCTCTTCGTGCTCATCCTCGGCGGCGGCCTGTTCGCCGCCACGCGGTTCATGGGCGATGAGCTCTTCCCGGTGTCGGTGGGCTCCAGGGCGCCGGACTTCCACGCCAGCACGCTCGACGCGACGCCGTCGGTCAAGTCGCTCGACGACTATCGCGGGCAGGTGGTGCTCCTGAACGTGTGGGCCACGTGGTGCGTCCCCTGCCGGATCGAGATGCCGAGCATCGAGGATCTCCAGCGCGAGATGGGTCCGCGCGGGCTCAGGATCGTTGCCGTGAGCGTCGACGATCCCGGGCAGGAGCAGAAGGTCCGCGACTTCGCGAAGCAGTACGGGCTCACGTTCGAGATCCTCCACGACGGATCGGGGAAGATCGAGAAGCAGTACCAGACCACCGGCGTGCCCGAGACGTTCATCATCGGGCGCGACGGCGTGATCCGGAAGAAGGTGATCGGCGCCTCGCGCTGGGACTCCGACGCGAACCGCGCCCTGCTCACGCAGCTCCTGGCCGAATCGGCGCCCTGATTGCCCACCCCGTCCACGTCGCGCGCGCGAACGCTCCAGCGGCGGCTCGTCACCGCCGCTTCCGCGAGGTTCCCGGTGAAGCTCGCGGCGCTCTTCTTCTCCCTGGTGCTCTGGTTCATGGTGAGCGCGGAGGAGCCGACGCAGGAGTGGGTGGACGCGCGCGTGGTGCTCGCGCTCGACTCCACCGTGACGCTCCAGGGGCACGTGCCGCGCGTGCAGGTGCTGGTGGTGGGGCGCGGACGCGAGCTGCTCAAGCTGTACGCGTCGCCCCCGCTGATCCGGCGCGCGGTGGGGCCGAACACCCCGAACGATGTGGCGCTCGACCTCGGCTCGGATGACGTGATCCTGCCGAGCAACGTGGACGCCCGCGTGCGGGACGTGCGTCCGCGGACGCTCGCGTTGCGCTTCGGGGTCGCCGCCGCGCGCCGCGTGCCGGTGCGCGTGATGGTGTCGGCCACCGCCGCGCCGGGGATCCGCATCACCGGCGCCCCACGCTCGGATCCGGAGAGCGTGCTGGTCGACGGCCCGCGGGAGCGCATCCGCGCCCTCGATGCGGTGCCCACCGAGCGCGTGGCGCTCGTGGTGAACACGCCGGGCTTCGAGCGCACCGTCGAGCTCGATACGACGGGGCTCGGCGCCTTCGTGCGCCCCGCCGCGGTGCGCGTGCACGTGCCAGCGGTCCGCGACACGGCGCGCGTCGAGCGGACCGACAGCGCGCTCGGTGTCCTGAGCGACTCGACCGCTCCCGACTCCGCGCGCCGGCCAGGGGCGCGGCACGACACGCTCCGATCGGTCCCGCCGCATCCCCCCGCGGCGCCGTGACGCGCATCCTGGGACTCGAGACATCCTGCGACGAGACCTCGGCCGCCGTGCTCGAGGGCGCGGGGGATGAGGTGGCGGTGCGGTCGCTGGTGATCCTGTCGCAGGACGTGCACCGCATCTTCGGCGGCGTGGTGCCGGAGATCGCGTCGCGCGCGCACCTGGCCGCCATCGTCCCCGTGGTGGAGCGCGCGCTCGCCGAAGCGGAGGTGGGAGTGCACGAGCTGGACGCCGTGGCCGTGACGCACGCACCGGGGCTCGTCGGCGCCCTCCTCGTCGGGCTCAGCTACGGCAAGGCGCTCGCGCTCGCGAACGGAATCCCGGCGGTGGGGGTACACCACATGGAGGGGCACCTGTTCGCCACCGCGCTGGAGCACCCCGACGCCGTCCCCCCGTTCACCGCGCTGCTGATCTCCGGCGGGCACACCCTCCTGATGGACGTGGAGCGGTGGGGGCGCTACCGCTTGCTCGGCGCCACGCGCGACGATGCAGCCGGCGAGGCGTTCGACAAGGTGGCCAAGCTCCTCGGTCTTCCCTACCCCGGCGGACCGCACGTGGAGCGGCTCGCGGCGGAGGGAGTGCCGGGGCGGCACCGGTTCACGCGCCCCATGCTGCGTGGCGATCAGCGGCCAGGCGATCCGGAGTACTACGACGTGTCGTTCAGCGGATTGAAGACCGCCGTGCTGCACGCCGCGCGCGCCGCCGGCGAAGGGCTCGACCGCGAGCGCGCGGACATCGCGCGCGGCTTCCAGGAGGCGCTCATCGGCACGCTCGTGGAGAAGACCGCGCGCGCCGCGGCGGCGTTCGGGCGGCGCCGCGTGGTGCTCGGCGGAGGGGTGGCCGGAAACCGGACCCTCGTCGCCGCCATGCGCGAGCGTCTGGCGGAGTCGGGCGCGGCGGTCTATGCTCCATCGGCCCGGCTCGCCACGGACAACGCGGCGATGATCGCCCGCGCCGGACTGTTCCACCTCGAGCGGGGCGCGCGCGCCCCGCTCGATCTCAACGCCTACGCTTCACTCCCCATTCCGGGACTCCTGTCGTCATGATCGTCCACCACCCGTTCTCGTACAGCGTCGGCTGGCTCTCCTTCACCGGCTTCGGCATCGCGGTGCTCCTCGCGTTCGTGATGGCGCAGGTGATCTGCCAGCGCGAGCTCGTGCGCCGTGGCCACGATCCCGAGCCGATCGGCGACCTCGTGTTCGCCGCCGTGATCGGCGGGCTGCTCGGCGCCAAGATCTACTACGTCTTCCTGACGGGAGACATCACCACGCTCTGGAGTCGCGGCGGCTTCGTGTTCTGGGGAGGGCTCATCGGCGGCATCCTCGCCGTGCTGTTCGTGATCAAGCGGAAAGGACTCTCCGTGCAGCGCATCGCGGACGTCGCGGGGATCGGGATCGCCGCGGCGTACTCGCTCGGCCGCACCGGCTGCTGGGCGGTGGGCGATGACTACGGGCGCCCGTGGAACTCGCCGTTCGCGGTGAAGTTTCCCGATGGCGCGCCTCCCTCGACGGCGGCGACGATGCACGCCACGTTCGGGACGCCGATCCCCGCCGGCGTCTCTCCTTCCACGGTGCTCTCCGTGTATCCCACGCAGTTGCTCGAGGTGGCGCTCGGCTTCGTGATGTTTCTCATCCTCTGGCGGCTGCGCGATCACAAGCACGCCGAGGGGTGGCTGTTCGGCGTGTACATGGTGCTCGCCGGCATCGAGCGCTTCCTCGTCGAGTTCCTGCGGGCGAAGGACGACCGGTTCTTCGGTGGGCTGACGATGGCGCAGCTCATCGCGCTCGTGTTCGTGGCGGCGGGCTTCGCGTGGATGAACGCGCGGCGCACCGTGCGCGCCGGCGCGCCGGGGATCTACGCGCCGGCAACGTGAGCGCGCGTTAATCCGAGAGAGAGCCGACACGCTCTCCTGTCCACTTTCGACCGAGGGGGTCGGGCAGATCGCCCGACCCCCTCGTCGCATCGTTAGTCAGGCGGTTCGGCACGTGGTTGCGCTCCGCGCGCGGCGACTGGTATATGTGGTCTGTGTTCCATCGTCGGGCCGGGCTCGCCCGCGCGGGCGGGGGCCAAGGCCGGTCCTCTCTCCATCACGTGCATGGATCCAGCAACGCACCGGCAGCGCGCGCGATCGCGGTCGCTCGAGTGGCGTCTACCACTGCTCATCAGCGGCCTCCTCCTCTGCGTCGTCACCGTGTTCGCGGCCATGGTGTACGTGCAGGTGCGACGGGTGCTCCTGCGCGCGAGCGAGGCCCGCGCCCGTGGCGCGGCGCAGCAGCTGTCGGGGATGCTCGCCGAGTCGGTGCAGCAGCTCGCGGCCGGCACTCGGCGGCTCGCCGGAGACAGCGCGGTGCGTCGCTTCACGATGGCGCCGAACGAGACCGGCGCGCGCGCCGTGCAGCGTCTCATCGCACCGGTGCGCGCCGCCCAGCCGCAGCTCGCGTCGGTGGAGGTGCGCGCCGCGGACGGCCGCCGCCTCTTGCTGATCGGTTCCGAGCCGATGCCGGCGCCCGCGTGGCGAGCGCCGGCATCCGACGCCTCGGCGGGCGCCGACGTGCGCCTCGGCGCCATGATGGCGCACGGCGACACCGTGGCGTACACCGTCTCCGCGCCGGTGCTCGGCGCCGGCGGCGACACCACCGGGTGGCTGGTGGAGCACAGGCGCCTCGCGTCCTCGCGGACCGCGGGGACGCTGCGCGCCCTCATCGGCTCCGACGCGCAGTTCCTGATCGGCAACCGCGACGGCTCGCTGTGGTCGGATCTCGCGCACCGTGCCACCGGTCCCGCGCTCGATCGCGCGCGCCCCGGCGCCCTCGTGCGCGACACGGCGGACGGCGTGGCGCGCCTCGGCGCCGCCGTGGCGATCGCCGGCGCCCCGTGGATGGTGTGGGTGAGCATGCCGGTCTCGAGGCTCACGGCCCCCGCGCGCGACCTGCTCCGTCGGATGCTCGCCGGCGCGCTCCTGGTGCTCGCCGCGGGAGCGCTCGGCGGCTGGCTCCTGAGCCGGCGCATCACGGGGCCGCTGCAGAACGTGATGCGCGCGGCGGAGGGGATCAGCGCCGGCGACTACTCGCGCCGCGTCGCGCCGGGCGGGGCGGAGGAGGTCGACCGGCTCGCGACGTCGTTCAACATCATGGCGGCCCAGGTGGAGGAGCAGCGCCACGCGCTCGAGGCGCGCGTGGCGGAGCGGACGCGCGAGCTGAGCGACGCGCTGGCGCGCCTGCACGAGACGCAGGAGACGCTCGTGCGCAAGGAGAAGCTCGCGACGCTCGGACAGCTCGCGGGCGGCGTGGGGCACGAGCTGCGCAACCCGCTGGGCGTGATGACGAACGCCGTACACTATCTCGGTCTCGTGCTGCGCGATGCGCCGCCGGTGGTGGGCGAGTATCTGGGGATCCTGCGCACCCAGATCGGTCTCGCCGAACGGATCGTCGGCGACCTGCTCGACTCGGCGCGCGTGCGTCCTCCCCAGCGGGAGCCCGTGACCGCCGCCAGGCTCGTGAGCGACCAGCTCGAGCGGCTCGGGCCGACGAATGGCGTGGACGTCTGCCTGGACCTCCCGGCCGACCTGCCGCACGTCTCCGTGGACCGCATGCAGATCGGCCAGGTGCTCCTCAACCTGCTCACCAACGCGGTGCAGGCGATGGGCGACCGCGGCGGCACGCTCACCGTGCGTGCGCGCGCGCGCGGCGCCGACGAGCTCGAGGTGCAGGTGGCGGACACCGGGCCCGGCATCGCGGCGGAGCATGTGGAGCACATCTTCGAGCCGCTGTTCACCACCAAGGCGCGCGGCCTGGGCCTTGGCCTGTCGGTGGCGCGGACGCTCGCCAGGGCCAACGGCGGCGATCTCACCGCCGAGAGCCGCCCCGGCGCCGGCGCGACGTTCACCCTCACCATGCCCACCCTCGCCGGAGGGATGGCCTGATGCGGCGACTGCTCGTGGTGGATGACGACCGGCAGATGGTGCGCACGCTCCGCGACATCCTCGCCCTGAACGGGTGGGAAGCCGACGGAGCGTACGGCGGCGAGGAGGCGGTGGCCGCCGTGCGGGAGCGCGAGTACGCCGTCGTGCTGATGGACGTGCGCATGCACGGGATGAACGGCGTGGAAGCGCTCCGCGCCATGAAGGCGGTGCGTCCGGGCATCCAGGTGATCCTCATGACCGCCTACACCGCGAGCGATCTGCTGGCGGAGGCGGAGCGCGAGGGCGCGCTGCGCATCCTCGCCAAGCCGGTGGAGCCCGACCGGCTGCTGGCGGTGCTCGCCGCGCTCCTGCACGAGGCGCGATGCGTGCTCGTGGTGGACGACAACCCGTACTTTCTGCGCACGATCGCCGCGCTGCTGCGCGAGCGCCGCTTCGACGTGCTCGAGGCGGGGACGCTCGACGAGGCGATCGCCACGCTCGAAGCGCAGGCGCCCGGCGCGGTGGTGCTGGACCTGCGGCTCGACGGCATCGAGCCACGCGACTCCGTGCTCGCCATCAGGCGCGTGAGCCCCGCCGTGGCGCTGATCCTCTACAGCGGGCATCCCCCCACGCTCGCCGAGACCACCGCCAGCGTCCCGTCGGCGTGGATCCGCGGCAGCTTGCAGAAGCCCTTCCCCCCCGACCGCCTGACGGCCCTGCTCGATGACATCTTCCGCGACTGAGCCGCTCCCGATCCTGGTCGTGGACGACGACGACCAGATGCTGCGAACCATCGGCGACATCCTCCGCTTCAAGGGGTACGCGCCGCTCGGCGCCCCCACCGGTCGCGAAGGGCTGGAGCTGGCGACACGGATGTCGCTCCCCCCCGCCGTCGCGCTCGTGGACCTGCGGCTGCCGGACATGGACGGCATCGAGGTCGTGTCGCGCCTGCGCGGCGTGTCCGCGCTCACCGAGGTGCTCATCCTCACCGGGAACGCATCGCTCGACAGCGCGGTGCGCGCGATGCGCGAGCAGAGCTACGATTACCTGGTGAAGCCGGTGGCGCCGGATCGCCTGGTGAGCACCATCGACCGCGCGGCGGAGCGCTGGCGCCGGAAGAGCGCCGAGGCGGCGATGCGCGAGAGCCAGGAGCGGCTGCGCCGCGTCTTCGATCACGTGCGCGACGCGCTGTTCATCACCGACGCGCACGGTGACATCCTGGATGCGAATCCCGCCGCGTGCGCCCTCGGCGGCCGCCCGCTGGAGGACCTGCGCGGCAGCCCTCTCGACGCGGTGCTCGGGGCGCCGGTGCTCGGCGCCGGCGACGCGATGCCGGACGAGGCCGAGTACCGCGTGCCCGGGCCCGGCCGGTCCACGCGGATCCTCGAGGTGCGCTCGAACACCTTCGCGCCCGGGATGTCCGTGCACACCGTGCACGACCTCTCGGAGCGGCGGCGCCTGGAGGAGGAGCTGCATCAGTCGCGAAAGATGGACGCGATCGGCCGGCTCGCGGGAGGCGTGGCGCACGACATCAACAACGTGCTCACCGCCATCACCTGCTACAGCGAGATGCTCCTCGCCGATCTTCCCGGCGCGGACGCGCGCCGCGAAGACGTGCTCGAGATCCGGCACGCGGCGCAGCGGGCGGCGGGGCTCACCGGGCAGCTCCTGGCGTTCAGCCGCAAGCAGATCCTCCAGCCGCGTCTCATCGACCTGAACATCGTCGTGGGCGACATGGAGCGCATGCTGACGCGCATGATCGGCGAGGACATCACGCTCGCGCTCTCCCTCGCGCCGGATCTCTGGCTGGTGCGGGCCGACCCGGGGCAGCTCGAGCAGGTGGTCATGAACCTCGCGGTGAACGCCCGCGATGCGATGCCGCGCGGCGGCCGGATCGAGATCGCCACCGCGAACCTCTCGCTGGAGCGCCCGTACGTGCACCGGCAGGGGGTGGTGGAGCCGGGCGACTACGTGTCGCTCCGGGTGTCGGATTGCGGCGGGGGGATCCACGAGGACATAATGCCGCATCTCTTCGAGCCCTTCTTCACCACCAAGGGGCAGGGGAAGGGGACGGGACTCGGACTGTCCACGGTGTACGGCATCATCACCCAGAGCAACGGGAAGATCGAGGTGACGAGCGAGCCAGGCGCCGGCGCCGCGTTCACGATGTACCTGCCGCGCGCGGATGGTGAGGAGCACGAGACGGCGCGCACCGATGCCGGGGTGCGGGGAGCCGGTCACGGCTCGGAGACGATCCTCGTCGCCGAGGACGATGACGCGCTCCGCAACCTGCTCACGCGCCTCCTCTCGCAGCACGGCTACCGCGTGCTGGCCGCCTCCGGCGCCGCCGAGGCGGTGGCGCTCGCCGAACGCCACGCCGGCGAGGTGCACCTGCTCCTCACCGACGTGGTGATGCCCGGCGGCAGCGGGCGCGAGCTGGCCGAGCGGCTGTGGGAGGTGCTCCCCGGCCTCCGCGTGCTCTACATGTCCGGCTACACCGATGACGTGCTCGTGCACCGCGGCGTGTCCGATGCGGTGCACACGGTGCTCCAGAAGCCGTTCACGACGGAGGCGCTCGTGCGCACGCTGCGCGAGGCGCTCGACGCGGCGCAAAGGGGATGAGCCGCCGGTTCGGCTTCCCGCACCCGCTCACCCTCATGGTGGCGTGCATCGTCATCGCCGCCGCGCTGAGCTGGGTGCTCCCCGCGGGGCGCTACGAGCGCCGCGATGATCCAGCCACGGGGCGGAGCGTGGTGGTGGCTGGCACCTATCGAGCCGTTCCCGCCACCCCGGTGAGCGCGTTCGGCGCGGTGGTGGCCATCCCCAAGGGGCTCTCCGATGCGGCCTCGGTGGTGTTCTTCGTCTTTCTCGTGGGCGGCGCGTTCGGCGTGGTTGACCAGACCGGAGCGCTGCGGGAGGGGGTGAACTGGCTCGCCCGCCGTCTCGCCACGCACGATCTGCTGGTCGTTCCCATCACGTGCATCGCCTTCGCCACCGCCGGCGCGCTCGAGCACATGCAGGAGGAGATCATCGCGCTCGTGCCGGCGCTCCTCCTCCTGGTGCGCCGGCTCGGCTTCGATGAGCTCACCGCCGCGGCGATGAGTATCGGCGCCGCCGCCGTCGGTGCCGCGTTCAGCCCGATCGACCCCTTCCAGGCCCAGATCGCCCAGAAGCTCGCGCAGCTTCCGCTGCTCTCGGGCGCGGGCTTCCGGCTCGTGTTCCTCGCGCTGGCGCTGCTGGTCTGGATCTGGGGCACCATGCGCCACGCGCGCCGCGCGCGCCGCGCGCCAATGGAGCTCCCCGCCGCCGCGGACGATCCGGCGGCAGCGTCCGACGCGGCTGGCACGCGCCAGGGGATCGTCCTCGCGCTCGTCCTCGCGAGCTTCGCCGTGTTCGTGTACGGCGTGCTGCGCCTGGGGTGGGACTTCGACCAGATGGCCGCGCTGTTCTTCGCGATGGGCGTGGCCGCGGGGCTCGTCGGCGGCCTCGGGGTGACCGGAACCGCGCTCGCGTTCGTCGAGGGATTCCGCGCCATGGCGTTCGCGGCGCTGCTGATCGGCTTCGCGCGAGCGATCTTCGTGGTGCTCCGCGACGGCAGCATCATCGACACCATCGTGCACGGCGTGTTCACGCCGATCGCCGGGCTCCCGCTGGCGCTCGCGGCGATCGGCATGCTCGTGGTGCAGGCGGTGGTGCACGTCCCCGTGCCGAGCGTCAGCGGCCAGGCGGTGCTCACCATGCCGCTGCTCGTCCCGCTCTCCGACCTGCTCGGCCTGTCGCGCCAGGTGATGGTGCTCACCTACCAGTACGGCGCGGGGCTGTGCGAGCTGCTCACTCCCACCAACGGCGCGCTGATGGCGATCCTCGCCGCCTACGGCGTGCGCTACGAGCGCTGGCTGCGCTTCGTGC